>DASPKH010000058.1:0-5440 GCA_035628175.1 Patescibacteria group bacterium | reverse complement strand
ACGGAGACTGTAAAGACCGTGCTTACCTTGTCGCAACGCTCGCCCGGAAATACGGACTTCACGTGGATATGGCAACGATTTCCACTCACCCCACACCGGGCTTTAGTGGGACAGGAATTAATCAGTATAATCACGTAATTTGTTCTTTTGAAAAGGATGGCAAACATATTTTCTTTGATCCAACTGACCGGTATAGTGCATTTGGCAGCTTGCCAGAATCAGACATTGAAGGTATGGCACTTGTGCTGAATGCTGGAAAGCCGCAGATTATTGCTGTTCCTCCGCCAAATATGCAGCCATCAATGGACATCCACATTACCGGAGACCTTGAAAACCCTAAGGGAGCTGCTGCAAGGCTTATCTTTCGCAATTCATATTATTCACGTGCGCAATATGCACAGCAGGAGCTAACAGGCATAGACCGGAATAATTATCTGGAAAAATCTGTAAACGCTATACTCCAGAAAATCGCCATTCATAATCCCGAATTTGAAAGTGAAACCGACTCAACGGTTATATATAAAGCTGAAGCTGATATTTCCGGTTTTATTATTACCACTGACAGCAAAAAATACATAATGCAAAATGCCTTTATGGTTGCTGATGCCGATGTGCTTAACCGCGAGAAAGACACTCTTGGACTTTACCTGACAGGCCGCCTGAATGCTTCACTTATGATAGACCTTAAGACACGGGGTTATTCCGGTGAGAGCGCCCAGGCAAGTTTTGGCGAAGGAAATCCTGTAAAATTTTCAGCTATAGCAATGCCAAACGCAGAGGGCGTGCAGCTGAGATACAATCTGTCGCAATCAGAGAAATTTTTAAAAGGAGAGAAAAAAGCGAATTACCTTGCTTTTTGTAAAGGTTACTTTAGAAATAAAAAGAATATGTTCATCTTAACGAAGAGAGAAAAGTGAGAAACAGGATCTACCTTGCCGCGGCATTTATAGTTTTTACATTAGCCTCGTGCGTATCACCACCGCGTGCATCAAAATTCGTCAACGTACCGCTTGATTCACTGAAACCGCATGTGATCAACGTAGAAGAATATAAATCGAAATACGCAAAGTATGATGGCGTGTATCTCGATGTAAATGATCACCGAGAGCATTACCTCGGTAACGGCGGCTGGCAACTTTACCATGTCCGTACGATAAAATACGTGGTTTTAAATCCAAACACCGAATCGCTTACAACGTTTAATATCACAGCAGACCCATCGGAGACGCTAACGGGCGTCTTTATGCATGTGTTTTCGCCGGATGGCACGGTAAAGAAATACACGGCATCTGACCTTGTGGTGGAAAAAACCTCATATGGTGCGCGTACATATAAGTTTGCATACCCTGATATAAAGCCGGGAACAGTGATCGAAGAAGGTTTTGAGCTTCGCCACAGCAATCAGTATGATCCGACGCTCGATCATGATATTCCATTGCAATATACTATGCCATGTGAACACCTCAGCCAGTCTGTCACTTACCCCAAAAGCTGGGTAATGCAGGTAAAACGCATTGCTCCAAATACAGTTCCGGGTATAAAGAAGACTGAAAGCGCGGATAAACAGAGTATCACTCTTGCGTATGAAGCTATCGATGTTCCTGCACGCGAAGATGAAATTTACTCACCATACTTTAAAGAATACGGAAAATATTTTGAAATGATGTTTACCCATATAATGACCCCTGGTGGATTTTACAATGGCCCTGATTCATGGTCTAAGCTTTCATCACAATTTACAAAATACGTGCTTGACAAGGAATCCTTCTGGTCATCAAGTGTACGCCATGCAATGAAAGAAGCAACAAAAGATGCAAAGACCGATGAGGAAAAATTTGAAAGTATTATTTCCTATATCCAGCAAAATATTAAACTTTCACGGGGTAGTTCCAGTGATGACTTCACCGATATGCTGCATAAAAAAGAAGGCAACCTGATAATGCTCACGAGCCTCGCCCACGCAATGCTCAATAAAACTGACATTAAAGCGGATTTCCTCCTAATCCACACGGCGCGCGATGGCTATTTTGACCCTGATTATATTACTGCCGACCAGCTTTATATCCCGGCTGTTTCAGCGGAGATCAACGGGCGCACCTTCGTTGCATTCCCATGGCTGAAGCGGCTTCCGGTAACAGTGATCCCGGAGTATTTCCAGGGGGAAACGGCTCTAAAAATCGGTCAGAAAGGTTTTAATGGTTTTATGAAAGTTCCTTCCGGCACATCTACGGCCGATAATGTAACAGAAGAAAATTTTCACGTGTCAATTGATGAAGAAGGTTTGCTCACAGTGCAGGAGGAAAAGACCTATCGTGGCACCAATGCATTTTCAAAGCGGGAAGACCTGGCAGACCTGAAAAAAGATGAGCTTGACAAGGAAATCCGTAAAATGCTTACCTACAGCGAAGGTGATGTGCAGATAAAAAACTATACTATAGAGCACCTCGAAGAATATAAAAAACCGCTCAGTATCAGAATTGAGTACACAATTGACAACCTTGTGACTGTCACTCCTGAAGAAATAATCTTCCAGACTGGCGGCCTTTTCTCGCCTTCGTCAGCAGGCGGGAGCAAAGTAGATACATCTGAGCGCAAAACGCCGATACGCATCTATTACGACGAACAGTCAAATAAAAACATTACGCTCAAGTACCCGGAAGGCTGGAAGCTCTCTTCTACACTTTCCAACGTAGAGCGTGTTAACAGCTTTGGCTCGGTGGAGGGTCGATTTGAGCAGTCTCCAGGTATGCTACAGGTGCACCAGCAGCGGATTTTAAAACAGGCATCGGCTCCAAAAGAAAAATTCGGGGAGCTGCTTGAGCTTGTCAGCCGTCAGTCCCGGCTTTCCGTGCCAACACTTGTTTTTAAAACAGGTTTGTAGGAATACGAACGATAATTATTCCTGATTGCCGTCAATGCCCGTACTTAAAAAAAATGTTTTTAAAGTACGGGTATCTTTTTTTAAAAAGTGCTAATTTTAAAAATTTCGAAAAGGAGAAGTGAAGCAGATTGGGACGTTTTAAAATTGACATAGAATACGAAGGAACGCGCTACTCGGGCTGGCAGGCGCAGAAAAACGCGCGTACCGTGCAGGGCGAGCTTATCGGCGCAATGCGCGATGTTTTTAATACAGACGACTTTGAGCTGTATGGATCAGGGCGTACCGATGCAGGAGTGCATGCTTTGAACCAGGTGGCCCATCTCGACATTCGCACTCAGCTCGCGCCGCATGTTATTCGCCTGAAAGTGAATGACAATCTCCCAGCGGACGTTTCAATTTTAAATGTGGAAAAAGCGCATCCAAATTTTCACGCGCGGCATGATGCCATCGGGCGTAGCTATATTTACCAGATTTCACGCCGGCGAACAGCCTTCGGGAAACGTTTCGTGTGGTGGATAAAAGATGATCTGAATTTTAAAAAGATGCAGGATTGTGCAGAGATTTTCCTCGGAATGCAGGATTTCCGCTCCTTTACAGCTGATGATCCCGATGAAAAATCCATGAAGGTTCTGCTCGAGAATTTTGATGTGAAAGAAGATGGCGATCTTATCCTAATACGCATCTACGGTTCGCATTTCCTCTGGAAAATGGTTCGCCAGATGGTGGGCGTAGTGGCGGAAGTGGGACGCGGAAAATTGTCTTTAAAAGATGTAGAGCGCTTTTTAAAAACAGAATCGGACATTCCGGCGAAACTTACGGCCCCGCCATCGGGCCTTTTCCTAGAGCGCGCATATTACCGCGGTGACAAAAAACCGTCAACGCTTGAGCCGCTTTTAAAAATTTCGTAGAGTACCAGGCAACTCACCACGATGAAAATACTATTCTTCATACTTTTTACTCTAGGCGTGACCTCCGTGCAGGCCCAGCTGCTACCTGGCGATGATATGCGCAGCGACAGCGTGCCGCATACTTTTGGTACAATCGGCCTGCTGAAATTTCAGAACGTAGATGGCATACAAAGCTCACTCCTATCCTTTTCCGCGACGGGCTACAGCACTGTGGGCCAGAGCCGCTCCCTTCACGCCGGTATCACGTTTATGAGCGGCGGACTGAATACGGGCAATCTCATGGAAGGCCTCGCCTGTATTATGCCGGGAGCCCGCTACACATTTTTTGGATCATCGGACTTTGGCATTTTCCTTTCCGGCAATGCTGGCATATTGCAGACGTTCAGCAATCCGTTCACAAATGTAGGCAGTTTTCAGTTCGCCACTACAGGCTGGGGCGCTTCGGCCTGGGGTGGTTCATATGTAAAGCTTTTCAGCTGGCTGCCTCCGGTCGAGATATCCGTCGGCTACTGGTACATGAATCTTGAAAAAAATTATACGCTGCCCTCTGCGCAGGTGAGCCTGGTTTTTTAAAGTTTGAGCACGAAACTTTTATGTTTTTTTTTACCTTTAAAAAGTATTGCGAAATTTACACCTGATGATCCAGGACGAAAATGCAACAACGAACCGCGCTTATTCTTGGCGCCAGTGGCCTCACAGGCGGGCATTGCCTGGAGATCCTGCTGCATGACCCTACATACTCGCATGTTTCTATACTCGTGCGTCGCCGGATGGATATAGAGCATCCTAAGCTCGAGCAACACATGGTGGACTTTGAGCTGCTGCAATATAGCGCCCCACTTCTAAAAGCCGACGACGTATTCTGCTGCCTCGGAACTACGATCAAAACGGCGGGTTCGCAGGAGGCTTTTAAAAGAGTGGATTACGAATATCCGCTCAATGCCGCGCAGCTCGCTTTTAAAAACGGCGTGCAGAACTTCCTGCTCGTGTCTTCAAATGGTGCTGATGCCGCATCAAAAATTTTCTACAGCCGCACCAAAGGCGAACTGGAAAGCGCTTTAAAAAAGATCGGTTTTAAAAGCCTTTCCATCTTCCGGCCCTCGCTGCTCATCGGCAAGCGTAGTGAAGGAAGGTTTGGTGAGAAACTAGGCGAAATTATCGGCTGGCTTTTAAAACCACTGCTCATAGGCCCTTTAAAAAAATTCAGGCCGATCGAAGCACGCCTTGTTGCCTGCGCTATGGTCAACGTTGCCAAATCAGGGCTAAAAGGCACACATATCTTTGAATCGGACGAAATACAGACAATCGGTCAACGGTAAATTTCCTATAGTTATTTTAAAAGATAATGATACAATACCTTGTCAATAAACGCGAGCTGCACGAGCTTTTAAAACAAATCGGCATTCTCCAGCCCGATGAAGAAATCCTGATGGTCAATAATATCGAGCTACGGGATTTTTCGCAGGAATACGTGAGCATTCTTGTCGATGCCATCAAAACAAAAAATATCTATGCACTGCCGCCCGACCAGCTCACGGAAAAAGAGCTCCTGGCTCTGCACGAGGACCTCTCGGCCTTTGCGCAATTCATGATCCTTGAATTTCAGCAGATACAGCACCAGCTCTCGGCCGTCCGCTCTGAAATGGACAAG
>DASPKH010000057.1:0-5527 GCA_035628175.1 Patescibacteria group bacterium | reverse complement strand
CGGTTTGTCTTCGTCATTTTTAAAGTTGTATTGTTTATAAATAGCGTTTTCGCGCGTGGGTCTAAATTCAGGTTTGGGTTCGGAAACAATACTTTTAAAAGAATTTTCCTTGTGAGATTGCAGATTGTACTTTTTAAAAATATCTGCTAATTCAGGATACATCTTCACATACTCACGAATAAGGAATTCACCCATTTTCGTCGTGCTGAATGTATTGCGGCGGAAGAGATTTTTAAAGAAGCTATCGCCGTGATAAGTGTATTTTTTGTCTGTGAGCCAGGTAACTTTCCTTTTGTGCTTGAAGTCTCCTGAGTTTGCATCGTAGTAATATTCACCGTTAATAATCCCGATTCCAATACACTCATTCACGCCATTATTTACAAAAATTACGTCACCAATGTTCGCATTCTTAAAAAGCCAAAGAATGCGCGCTTGTGTTCCCGCTGCTGCTCTTAGTTCTTCACTTGAATCATATTTATTTACATCTCCAACCGCCGGGAAATCAATTGCTACAATGCCATTTTTAAAAAATTCCCGCCATTTTTGCGCGTGCGTCCCGGACGATAATTTATAATAGCATTTGCTTTCTTCATTGCGCTTTTCGACATCGCCTTTTATCTCTTTTAAAACTTCAAAAGCTTCGTTGTAATTGCCAACACCTTTTACAAACTCTTTATTTTTAAAACAGCTCCCGGCATGTGGATCTGCATTGATGCGAAGGAAAAGTTTGTGTGACGGGTTCTTAAAAAGGGGGTAAAATGCAATTTCGCATGAAAGGAAATTACGTGTTTCGGTAAAATCCTTTATAGAATAATCCCAGCTTTTTACAGCTAGTGCATTGTGCAGGTTCCGTGCTAATTTTCCTATGTTCTTCCGAACATTTTCTGCCATATCGCTGTTATATAAAAACGGGAAAAATACCGCCCACGCATTTTTAAAATTCACGAACATATCCTGTTTCCGCTTCGGATGCGATCTCAGTTTTTTAAAGAATTCCTTTGAAAGCCGCGAAAAGTATATCTTGTCTTTTTGCCTAATTTTCTCTTTTATTTCCTCAACGATTTCCGGAGTTATCACAGTACCCTCAAGCAGTTGGCGGGCGATCTCAGCACGCAAAAGATGTACTGGCTGAAAAGGAATATCCGGATCTGCAACCTGCTTAAAAGCTGTTTCAATTTCATGACGCGACAGCTCGTTCACAGCCTTAAAAAGCAGCGTCGGTTGCTCGTAAAATCGGCGGAATTTTCTGGCATTACTGGCGATGAACTGGAATTCCGTTTGCATGAACTGATGTTGACATTGAAAAAACATTTGTGACTTTTTTAAAACACAATTTACAGGAAAATGTTTTAAAATTGCCGTTTTGTACTACTAAAAATATAATTTGCCCGCTTGATTGCTATATTTGCAGAAGTATAAGCAGCAATATGTGTCAGCAGAAAGAGGCATTATGACAGCAGAAATTTTTCAACTTCTTGAGCCGCATACAATTGTGGAGAAGATCTATTTGCCACAGATCGGAAAACAGGCAAAAATACCTGTTTTCTCGGAATCTGTTTCGGCCGGTTTTCCTTCTCCGGCAGATGATTATATTGAAGATTTCCTCGATCTGAATGAAAAATATATCAATAATCCTGCTGCCACATTTTTTATGCGCGTGCGCGGAAGCTCTGTCCCCGGAATTGCCTCAGGCGATATGCTTATCGTAGACTGCTCGCTCACACCAAAAGATGGCGATATTGTAATCGCAATCATCGATGGGGAATTGAGGGTTAAAAAAATCGCTTTCAAAAACTCGAGAAAATACCTGCTCTCGCATCATGAGCATTACGAACCCGTCGAAATTTCAGAAAGTATGGAACTGGTAATATGGGGAGTCGTGACAACTATCATCCATGCACTTCGGTAAACTACCATGAAAGCGCTTGCACTAGTTGATTGTAATAGTTTTTATGTTTCCTGCGAGCGCGCTTTTAATCCCCGCCTGATTGGAAAGCCCATTGTCGTACTAAGTAATAATGATGGTTGTGTCATCTCCCGGAGCGATGAGGCAAAAGCGCTCGGAATCCAGATGGGTGAGGCGTTTTTTGTGTACCGTGATCTTTTTAAAAAGCACGATGTGGCTGTGTATTCCTCAAATTACGCGTTGTACGGCGACATGTCGCACCGGGTAATGAGTGCTTTAAAAACTCTGGCGCCCGAGGTAGAAATCTATTCGATAGATGAGGCATTCCTTAATCTGACAGGTGTGAAAAATCTTGATGAGCATGCCAGGAAAATTAGGCAAACTGTGTTGCAATGGACAAAAGTCCCAGTATCTGTCGGGATCGCAGAAACAAAAACGCTGGCAAAAATTGCGGCAAAATTTACTAAAAGACCTAAAGCGCATGGTGTGGTAAACCTTGTCGGATCGCCGTATATAGACTATACTCTAAAAAACACAAAAGTGCGGGATATCTGGGGAATCGGGAGACAATTGTCGAAGCTTTTAGAAAAAAATCGGATCTGTAATGCACTCGATCTGCGCGATAAAGATGACAACTGGATAAGGCAGAATATGACTGTGGTTGGGCTCCGAACAGTGCATGAACTTCGTGGAATTCCATGCCTCTCACTTGAGGACGTCCCGGCAAAAAAGCAAATTATCTGTTCGCGGTCGTTCGGGCGCGGCGTTATAACATTCGAAGATCTCAGGGAATCTGTTTCAATGCACATGACACGTGCAGCTGAAAAGCTTTGCAGGCAGCGCTCTGTGGCCGGAGCGCTATCGGTATCAATCTACACCGGTAGATTTGATGAAAAGCAATATTGCAACTGCCTGACAATACAACTTCCTATACCGAGCAACTTCACGCCGGAGCTTTTAAAATATGCTCATTTCCTGCTGGAGAGGATATTTAAGAAAGGTTATATTTATAAAAAATCCGGAATAATGCTTATGAACATTACACCCGAAACATCTGTTCAGGAAAATCTTTTTATTGAGCCTGTGCCTGCACACCAACAACAGCTCATGAAGACTCTTGATCTCATCAATCACCGTTTTGGCAGAAACACAGTTAAGTTTGCTTCATCCGGCGTAGGGCAGGAATGGAAGATGAAGCAGGAGCATAAATCACCAAGCTATACAACACGCTGGAATGATATCCCGGTTGTTAAAGCAATATAGGCTAGCAGCTGCCTGTTGCTCCATGACCATTGAAAAGGGTAGTCATTCTAACTAATAAAAAAGCGTTTTGACCATTCCGGCAAAACGCTTTTTTTTGATGAGAGTCTTTTTAAAGATTTTAAAAAGACTACCTTATTTTTTCTTTTTGTGACGACTGCGACGTAATCTTTTTTTGCGTTTGTGAGTGGCCATTTTATGGCGCTTACGCTTTTTTCCGCAAGGCATGTTCAGCTCCTGGTATTAGTTAGAAAAAATGTGTTTTTAAAAAATTATAAAGTTTTTTTGTTATTAAGGTCTTGTAATATCTGGGTGGCCATGGTTTTTAAACGCTCTTCTTTGGCCATGGAAGCACATTTTTCAAACCACACTTTAGCTTCTTGAATATTATTCAGCTCATAATACATGATGCCGAGATTAAACAGTGCAAAAGCATGATCGGGTTCTGTTTTTAAAACCTGCTGTAGCTGCGCGATACCTTGCTGCTGCTTATCGCTTTTAAAAAGTACATAGCCATAGTCTACGCGCGCATTCGTATTTTCTGGGTCAAACCTTGTCAGATATTTGCTGTAATACGGCTCAGCTTCTTTAAAATTTTTGATATCGTAATATAAATTCGCAATTTTTAAAATGAGCTGCGGATTATCCGGGTCATTTTTCAGTGAATCTTTTACATTCTGTAGGAGTGCATGCGATTGGGCCATCATCTCCTGCTGCTCCTTTTTAAAAGCTTCTTCGGACATATGCTGTTCCTGCCCATGATCCGGCGGAGGCGATTTCCGCACATCAGGCAGTGCCCACCGCGAAATGCCGAATGAAGCTCCACTAATGATACATACGGCGATGAGTGCTATAGCCAAACCCTTCTGAAAAGTGCTGAGGCCACTAGTGTTTCTCAGCTCACCTTGTACTTGAAGGCGCGGTTCAGCTAAAAACTCGTCGTGCGATACTTCCGTTCCGCAAACCTGGCAAGCCGTAGCATCAGGTTCGAGCCGGGCACCGCACGACACGCATGTTTGAAATTCTTGAGACGGCATTCTTAATCCAAAATCTGCCCTTTGATAGCTTCTTCAACGCGAACTTTTAATGATCCGTCTACTTTTCCCTGAAATTCAGGCGAAGCTTTAAAAACAGCGCTATACCGTTCATTAAGAGGTACCGGAGCACCTGTGCGAGGATTACGCGCCATACGTGGCTTGCGGCTTTTCACGGAAAATACTCCAAAGCCGCGAAGCTCGATGCGCTCTCCGTCTGCAAGCGCAGTGATCACGCTGCTTAAAAAACCGTCTACGACAGCTTTTGTTTCAAGCTTCGAGAGGCCTGTCTGAGTTGAGATTTTCTCAACGATGTCTGCTTTCGTCATGCTCATGCTGCATTCATACAAATAACTGTAGAAAATGGTGATTCAACAAAATTACACAATTACCGTTACAAATCAATAGCATACATGAAATATTCTGCAAATAACTTTTTTTTAACGTTTTAAAATTAAGGATTTCCGTTGATTTCTTTGAAAAATTCGGGAACTTCGCGTAATTTAGCGGTTTATTATTAAACTGATTTTTCCGGTAAAATTTTCTCATCTCCAATTAGGGTATGGCAACCAATAGTATAAACTGGAAGGATTCTCTTTCAACAAATGACCGCGAAATACACGAAAAGCTTTCGGCTTTGGGGAAGATACCGAAGCATGTGGCTGTTATCATGGATGGCAATGGCCGCTGGGCTGTAGAGCAGAACCTGCCACGGGTGGCCGGGCACCAGGAAGGCATTAATTCTGTCCGCGAAATTGTAAAGGCGTCCTCGCAGCTTGGTATTGAGTATCTTACGCTGTATGCTTTTTCGATGGAAAACTGGAAGCGTCCGTCAAGCGAAGTCAATGTGCTGATGAAGCTTTTAAAACATTATCTGCAGGCAGAAATAGATGAACTGCATGCTAATAATGTATGTCTTCAGGCAATTGGTAAACTTAATGCCCTACCTAAGGGTGTGCAGAAAATCCTGTTTGAATCCATTGAGCGGACAAAAGATAATACAGGACTGAAGCTAACACTGGCCCTGAGCTATAGTTCAAGATGGGACCTAGTCCGTGCTGTGCAGATGCTGGCACTAGATGTACGCCGCGGAAATGTTTCGCCGGAAGACATCACAGAAGAGAAATTTTCGTCATATTTGCTTACATGTTCCATGCCTGACCCTGATCTCCTCATACGCACGAGCGGGGAAATGCGCCTCAGCAACTTTCTCCTATGGGAAATGGCGTATTCGGAAATGTATATCACAGATAAGTACTGGCCCCAATTTCGTCGTGCAGAACTCTATGAAGCGCTTCTTGACTTTATTACGCGTGAGCGTCGGTTT
>DASPKH010000056.1:0-2310 GCA_035628175.1 Patescibacteria group bacterium | reverse complement strand
GAATTATTTTGGGTATGACCGCTTTTCAGAACTCTTCGTCAACCCGGTTTTTAGGGGCAATGAGGTAACAGGCGTTGTTGTTTTCGATCAGGATATTACCGAATATCAACAGGCGCTCAATGAGAAAAACGGCTTACTGAAATCAGCCATGGAGCACCATGAAAACATGCTCAAAGCCATCCTGGACACACAGGAACAGGAGCGCAAGAGGATTTCCCAGGACTTGCATGATGGATTGGGACAGATTCTCTCAGCAGCTAAACTTACCTTGACTTCTGGTATTGATGAAGTTCGGGAATTAGTAGACGAACAGCTTATAGAAAAAGCAGAATATGGGATATCGCTTTTAAATTCGGCTATTGAAGAGACGCGTTCTATTTCGCGGCAGATTATGCCTTCAGCACTCATGCATTTTGGCTTGGAATCTGCTTTAAAAGACCTGTTTAAAACTGTTTCCTCAAAAGAAAAGTTTGAGGTCAACTACTATTTTAAGATTTCTTCTCCACTGGAAAAGTTAATGGAAATACATCTGTACCGAATCGTCCAGGAGTTTTTAAACAATACTATAAAACACTCTGATGCTACAGAATTAACAGTAAATCTTATTGAAGAAGATCAATTTTTAACACTTATGATGGAAGACAACGGTCTAGGATTTGACGTTGGAATACAGCTTCAGAAAAACAGTCTGGGCTTAAAAAATATGATGACCCGTGCAAATTATCTGTCAGCTGGGATTTCTATTGACTCAGTTCCTGGACACGGGTGCACGATTACCCTTGATATCCCTTTAACAAAACAATATTAATGTCATTGGCAGTATTTTAATCTTGCTGATACCTTCGAGCCATAATTTTAAAAGTTCTTCTTTTGTATGGATGGTACTTTCAAAAACTTTTTAATGAATAACTTGCTTTTTCCATTTTAAATGTGTTAATTTCACATAATAATTGTCTTTAAAAAACTCTTTTATCGTAATTATTTTTTTACTATGGCTCAACCAATTCGCATTCTGATAGCTGACGATCACCAGATGTTCATAGACGGTGTACGCTCTTCACTCGAGAATATCTCGCATATTACAATTGTCGGCCAGGCGCATAATGGTGAGGAATTACTCCAGTTATTGTCTGACAAGAAATGTGACATCGTTTTACTTGATATTACAATGCCTAAGATGAATGGAATGGAAGCATGTGCAGAAATCAAAAAACGTTTTCCTGCTCTTCAAATCCTAGTGCTTTCAATGCATAATGAACAGGAATATATTCGCAAAATGATGGAATTGGGAGCAGATGGCTACGTAATAAAAAACATCGAACCCGATGAGCTTATCCGCGCTATTGAAAAAATCCATGCAGGCGAGCATTATTTTAGTTCTGATGTTGCCCTGGCGATGATGTCCCCTGCTCCACGGATTATTTCCGAACAGATGCTTCTACATTCTGAAATCCTTTCGAAACGGGAAGTACAAATAGTAAAACTTATTGCCCAGGAAATGACTTCAGCTCAAATAGCAAATGAACTATTTATCAGCGAATCTACCGTTGAAACCCACCGAAGGAATATTATCCAAAAGCTCGGAGTGAAATCAACTGTCGGCATCATGAAATATGCCATTCAGCACGGCCTTGTTTAAAAACTCCGTATTCCCCGCCATTATCACTACTAGTAAACAGGTAATTATCAAAATCACCATTTATGGGTATTAAGTTACATTTACAAAAGAACGATATTTACATTCAGACAGGAAGTTTGATTTTCAAAACACTTTTCCCTGCTGAGTGTATTAATCATGACTGCTTCTAAATATTATATACCACGTATTTTCATTACAGATGACTCCCAAATTTTTATAACAAGTGTCCAAAAAATTCTTTCAGAAAGAAATCGCTATAGTGTATGCGGCACTTCCCTGTCGGGGGATGAAGCACTATTGAAAATTAAAGAAACTCATCCTGATATTGCAATTATTGATATACAGATGCCTGATACATCGGGTACAGAAGTCATTGCACAGATCAGGCGTATGAATTTCCCTTTAAAAATCCTCGCTGTAAGCGTCTGTGAAGAAGGCGAGACTATAGCGAGAGCTTTAAAAGCGGGAGCCGATGGCTATTTATCTAAATTACGGGGAATAGAGCAGTTGATCTATGTAATTGAAAAGCTTTTAGATGGCGAGTCTTATTTTACCGACGTAGCAATTATTTTATCAAACCAAAACACCACTACGCTGCGAAATTAATTTTCCTTTTTTTACATGAGGTTTTTTTATGAACTGGATTAAAAATCAAAAAATCGCCAGGAAGC
>DASPKH010000055.1:0-7184 GCA_035628175.1 Patescibacteria group bacterium | reverse complement strand
ACAATGATATTATTATTGCCGGAAGCTTCAGCTGGCTCTATGTCAGCTTTGATCAGCTGGAGAAAATCACTCTGAAAAACTCAGGGCCGGCAACAACAGCTGACATATTTGTAGCTAAATATGATGCAGCAGGAAACTTATTATGGGTACAGTCGGCAGGGGCCGGGCTGGCTTCAGGTTTAATTACAGACTCGAATGGTGATATTTACATGGCTGGCATGTTTGGTGAAGAGGAAGTATCGTTTGATAAAACTATTTTAAAAAATTCAACTTCCTCAGGATCTTCGGATGTCTTTATAGCGAAGCTTAGTGGCATCCCCACATCAGTTCGGCAAAATACTCCTGTCGCAAGTAACATCTCCTCCAACCCTACAGAATCCACATTCCATATCTCCGGCATCGAAGGAGAAAATTGCATCATCACCATCTACTCCCTCACCGGTGAAAAAATCTACGAATCCTTTTTAAAAGATTCTGAGATAATTGACCTTTCCGGCAAGGCAAAAGGGACGTATCTCTACCAGCTGCTAAAAGAGGGTGTAGTTTTAAAAACGGGAAAAATAGTGCTGGAATAATGGCAGTTT
The DNA here is from genome assembly GCA_035628175.1 of Patescibacteria group bacterium. Taxonomy (GTDB): domain Bacteria; phylum Bacteroidota; class Ignavibacteria; order Kapaibacteriales; family DASPKH01; genus DASPKH01. The sequence continues at coordinate 6,600 of DASPKH010000055.1, read as the reverse complement.
TAAAAATTTGCCGTATATTTGCACACTTGAATACAGAAATTTAAAAAAGCGCTTTTAAAAAGCGCTGCCCACATAGAGTTTTCAAGTAGGGACGCTGAGGTTTTAAAACTTTCGCGTCCCTATTTTTTAACCTTTTTTTTTTGAAGAAGGGCCTCCGCATGAAATTTGAAAAAATCCTGGGAGAAGGCGTCACATTCGATGATGTGCTTCTCGTGCCTGCGTACTCCGAAGTTCTCCCCCGCGAAACACGCCTTGCAACTTTCCTGACAAAACAAATCCAGCTTCATATCCCGATACTTTCTGCCGCGATGGATACCGTGACGGAAAGCGATATGGCGATAGCCTTGGCGCGGGAAGGCGGCATTGGCATCATCCACAAGAATATGAGCATCGAGCGCCAGGCCGAAGAAGTTGACCTCGTAAAGCGTTCAGAATCCGGTATGATCCGCAAGCCGATCACGCTCACGGGCGATAGAACGGTTTCTGATGCGCAGCAACTCATGGCAAAATATCATATCTCGGGAATCCCGGTAATTGATGCGGAAAATAAGCTTGTCGGCATTATTACAAACCGCGACCTGCGTTTTAAAATGGATCCGAGCCAGTTGATCGGCGATATTATGACAAAGGAAAATCTTATTACGGCACCTGAGGGCACAACGCTTGAGGATGCCGAACAGATTTTACAAAAGTACAAGTTTGAAAAGCTGCCTGTTGTTGATAAAAATAATATTTTAAAAGGCCTCATCACTTTTAAAGACATCCAGAAAAAGAAACGCTACCCGCTTTCATGTAAGGACGAGCAGGGGCGATTACGCGTCGGCGCGGCTGTTGGCATCTCAGCTGATACAGAGGAACGCGTTGAGGCTTTGTACAATGCGGGACTAGACGTTGTGATCGTGGATACGGCACATGGCCACTCACGAGGCGTGATAGAGATGGTTCGCACCGTAAAAAATAAGTTTCCAAACCTGCAGGTGATTGGCGGAAACATTGCAACCGCAGATGCAGCGAAGGCATTAGCTAATGCTGGCGCTGATGCCGTGAAGGTAGGTATCGGCCCGGGAAGTATTTGTACTACACGTATCGTGGCAGGCGTTGGTGTTCCACAACTGACCGCAGTAATGAATGTTGCCGCCGCAGCAAAAGACGCAGGAATTTCTGTGATAGCTGACGGCGGTATCAAGCAGACTGGTGATATTGCAAAAGCGATTGCTGCAGGAGCCGATTGCGTGATGATGGGCGGCTTGCTTGCCGGGCACGAAGAGTCGCCGGGCGAAAAAGTGCAAATGGAAGGCCGCGCCTACAAACTCTACCGCGGAATGGGTTCGCTGGGCGCGATGAACCAAGGCTCGGCAGACCGGTATTTCCAGGATGTCGAGGACGATATTAAGAAGCTCGTGCCAGAAGGAATCGAGGGGCGTGTGCCTTTTAAAGGAAGCGTAAGCGACACGATTTACCAGATGACCGGTGGCCTCCGCGCTGCGATGGGATACTGCGGCTGCGGGACGATTGCCGAAATGAAGGAACGTGCGCAGTTCACACGTATCACAGGTGCAGGACTTCGCGAGTCGCACCCGCATACGGTGACAATTACAAAAGAATCACCAAATTACTTTGCGAAGTAATTTTTAAAAAATTCTTACAATTGTCATTGCGGTGATGGTAATCGCAAAGACGCGTTCGAGGTATTGCGATTGAGACATCGCAGAAGACTGTGTCACGGCAATCATGACTAATTTATTAGGAAACTTTTAAAAACTCAACTCGTAGAATTCGTAAAAAGCTTTTAAATTTTTAAAAATATAAATTATGGCAAAAAGCACAACAACTTCCTCCGGTGAAATGACCATAGACGAGCGTCTGAAGCGCCTTCGCCTTTTCATGAAAGTCAAAAAGCTTGATGGATATCTTCTTTCACATATTCCGTGCATCCGCTATTTTACGGGGTTTTCCGGCTCGAATGCAACAGTGATTGTGACAGATGACGACCTTCATTTTTTCACAGATGAGCGCTACACCGAGCAAATTAAGGATGAACTGCACAAAACACGTGGATTGAAAACATACATTCAGCGTGATGTGTGGGGTTATATCAAAGAAGAAGCTATTTTAAAGGGTGTCGGAACGTTGGCGTTTGAATCCACTCGCGTGAGCTACTCGACAGCAATGCACATCCGCAAAGTGATGAAACCAATACGCCTGGTTCCTTTTAAAGGGACGCTCGATAAGTTGACTATCCCGAAAACAAAGGAAGAAATCGAGAATATTCAGAAAGCTGCGGATATTGTTTCGGAGGTGTACGACCATATCCTGAATTTTGCGAAAGAGGGAATGCGCGAAAATGAAATCGCCGCAGAAATTTCTTATCAGTGCCGCAGACGCGGCTCGCAGGGAGATGCTTTTGAAATTATCTGCGTAAGTGGTGCTCGCGGAGCCTTAATTCATGGGCGCGCAAGTGATAAAAAACTCCAAAAAGGTGATCTCGTAACACTTGATTTTGGCGCAGTTGTTAACGGTTTTAATTCCGACATGACGCGCACTTTTGCTGTTGGAAAGCCAAGTGCTGAGCAGGTTAATGCGTACAACCTCGTTTTGGAAGCCGAGCAACAGGCAATTGCCGGAATAAAAGCTGGCGTGAAAGCGCAGTACATTGATGCTATTGCGCGCGGGATCATTGAGGACGGTGGCTATGGCGAGACGTTTAAACATTCTACAGGCCACGGCCTTGGTATTGAAGTTCACGAGTCACCGGGCCTATCAGTGAGATCAAAAAATGATATATTGCCTGAGCATTCTGTGGTTACCGTCGAGCCGGGAATCTACGTCGCTGATAAATTTGGTATTCGTATCGAGGATGATGTTCTGGTAACTGCTAACGGGCACCAGGTGCTGACAAGTGCACGACGTGACCTGGTTTCGATTTAATATTGTACTACCCAGATCTGGAGAGACAGAAATTATTCTGTCTCTCCAGAACAAGGAATTTAAAAAAGCTGATTCGTAAAGAACGGCCTTTTTATTCCAGGATGAGCTTTCCGGCAACGGTTTTAAAACCATTGGCATTTCGCAATTCTACTTTATAAAATATTATACCAGGCGCAGTTTTTTGGGGGAGGTAAACGGGCAACAGGTATTCGCCCATGGTCTCATGAGCTGAGTGCAGTATTTTTAAAAGATTGCCCATCACGTCATAAAGCGTAATTGTTATATCCCCGGACTCCGGCAGTACATAAGAGATTTTAAAAGATTGTTCGCCCCGTGAAATGATATTTGGCAAAGCAGAGGTTTTAAAAACTAGTCTGGAGTTTTGGAAAGATTCCATCGCCAGAGCCGGATCGAAGGAAATTTTATAGATGGCGTGAACACTGGATTTATAAGCATTATCTGAGCTGATATAGAGATTCCCGACTGCATCACTTGTTACGCCGGCAGGACGCGCCAGAAAGTCATACTCCATTCCATTCAGGATGAATCCGTCAAGGAAATCAGCCTGCTTCCACACTTCACCGTCTTTTCGAATACGGATGACGTTATAGCCAACGGCTGGTTTTGTCTGATCGCTCCCTGAACCATGTACAGCAACAAAAGCTGTATTCTTATATTCTGCCGGGAATAAACCACCTGTATAAAAATGAATGCCGAGCGGTGTGGTATGCGCGCCGATACTTACTTCCGGTATGCGCATTGCAGCCACATCCAGTGAATCTTTGGCCGTTAGTGGCAGGATTTTCTGGTATACTGTATCATTGAAGTCCATCCACTTCCTCGAGCCATACGCAAATGGCCAACCGTGAAAGCTGCCTTCCTCCACAGATGTGATCGGCTCCTCGGGAAAACCGTTGAAATTATTGCGCTCGGCAATTGTAGCCCAGAGTTTTCGGGTTGCCGGTTCTATCGCCAGGCCAACTGCATTGCGCAGACCGCGTGCGAAAATCTGCCTGCCTGACCCGTCCGTTTTAAAACGCAGGATTGTGGCGCGAAGTGAATCGGTTTCGCGACAGGCATCGCATGTAGAACCTACACTGAGATAAACATAATTCTGAATTGTATCAAACAAGATCGTTCGTGTAAAATGGCCGCCACCGGGGATTCCCTCAATAAATTTTTCGCGTTTTTCGAAAATACCGTCGCTATTATTATCGGTCAACTTGAAAACTTCCCGTTCATCGGCCACATACATATTACCTTTAAAAAATGAAAGGCTATGTGGCTTGTCGAGATTGTTAACAGCAATAAGATTTGTATCAGCTACTCCATCATTATTTGTATCGGGGAGGGCGTAGACACTTTTTTTGTCAATACTTGCCACATGCAAGACACCTGAAGGACTCCATGCAAAGAATCGGGGATTAATAAGACCAGCACTGTAGACAGAAATCGTGAAACCCTTCGGTAAAAATACTTCGGGTTCTCCCTGATAATATTGTTTGAATTTTTCAGGTATTCTGATTTTCACTTTTCTTAAAGAAAGGTCTTCCTTTGGTGTTTCTGCAAATACTGGTAGAGCAAAAAGGCAGGTAAATAGAAGTAAAGTTTTTTTCATTGAAGTTTCGTTTTTTGTAAGCTAATTTACTAAAATTAGTTTATTTCCGGCATTCGGGCAAAATTAAACTGGTTTCTACAAATAAAAATCCCCCTGTGCAATACAGCACAGGAGGATTTACTTTTTATGCATGGAAAAACTTAATTTTTCATTAACTCACGAGCAATGACAATGTGCTGGATTTCTGACGTCCCTTCATAGATCTCTGTAATTTTCGCATCACGAAGCATACGTTCTACATGATATTCCCGTACATATCCATAGCCACCGTGTACTTGGATCGCCTGAAGCGCCACTTCCACGGCTGTGGTTGAGGCCATGAGTTTCGCCATTGCGGCAGCCTGCACGTAGCGTTCGTGCTTATCCTTTAAGGTTGCAGCTTTGTGAATAAGCAGGCGTGAAGCATCAATTTTTACCGCCATATTTGCAAGCTTCATTTGGATCGCCTGAAGGTCTGAGATCGGCTTGCCGAAAGCCTTACGCTCTTTTGAGTAATTTATCGATGCTTCCATTGCGCCCTGAGCTATACCGAGTGCCTGCGAAGCAATCCCAATCCGACCACCATTCAGCGATTCCATTGCAATTTTAAAGCCCTGTCCGACTTCGCCAAGGATGTTCTCTGAAGGAACCATTACATTTGTAAATCCAAGCGAGCATGTATCGCTGGAGCGAATACCAAGCTTATCTTCTTTTTTGCCGATTTCAAAACCTTCCATGCCTTTTTCAACAATAAAGCACGTGATGCCCTTATAACCTTTCTCGCGGTCAGTCTGCGCGAATACAAGATAAATATCAGCTGTCGTGCCGTTGGTGATCCAGTTCTTCATACCGTTCAACGCAAATGAACCGTTCTGAGCTGTTGCTGTTGTATGCTGGCGCGTCGCGTCAGAACCAGCTTCAGGCTCACTCAGGCAGAATGCGCCGAGCTTTTCACCAGTAGCCAGGGGACGAAGATATTTCTCTTTCTGTTCGGCCGAGCCAAAGTTCTCAAGAGTCCAGCATACAAGCGAATTATTTACCGACATCACCACGCCACAGCTTGCATCCACCTTTGAAATTTCTTCCATTGCGATGCAATAGCTCACCGTATCGAGACCTGCACCGCCCCATTCCGGCGACACCATCATACCCATAAAGCCGAGTTCGCCAAGTTTCTTAACGATTTCATGGGGAAATTCCGCGTTAATATCACGATCGATCACACTTGGTGCGATCTCGTCCTGCGCAAACTGACGCGCTGTTTGGCGGATCATCTCATGCGTTTCTGTTTCCTGGAGAGTAAACATATGATATATATTTGTAGTGAAAAGAGTGTAGTTTTAAAGCAAAGTCTACAAAATTACGAAATTTACAGCTTTTATTACACAGGACTTTTAAAATGATAAAATAGTCTTGAAAAGATTTTTGGTTTTCTGTAAGTGAAATTGATAGTTATGTGGTGCCGTAACCTATACACGCCAGGCATCATTTTAAAAAGAATTTTTCAAAACTATTTTTAAAACTCTTTAAAAAACTGTACTTTTAAAACTGTATCGTCATTGCCTTTCTCTGTTCGTAACGCCGACGAAATTTCAAAAGCTTTTAAAAACGCATAAACCCAATGAAATACATTTTCCTTTTCACACTTACATTTTTTTCTTTTAAAAGTGCCTTCGCACAGGGTTCTGCCGGCTCACGAACAACAGTCGAATCACGCTTCATCGTGGACGTGCCGACCGCAGGTGTTATCGCCAAGAGTAAAATCGGCGCCTATATCCATGCATTCGAAGGCGGAGGCATCATGACGGAAGTAAGCTACGGCATTTTTAAAAACATCAACGTCGGTGGGAGCTACAGTTTTACAAACGTTATCGGATCTGGCTCGCCCGAGGTGCAGGGCATTCCTGGCCTCCACGTCCGCGCGCGAATCCTCGATGAAGCCATCTACTACCCTGCCATCTCGCTTGGCGCGAGCACGCAGGGAAGAGGGGCATTTTTAAAAAGCGCAAAAAGCTTCCAGACGCCATCGCCCGGCGCATTCCTCGCGCTCAGCAAAGCATTCACGTGGCAACTCG
>DASPKH010000054.1:0-5049 GCA_035628175.1 Patescibacteria group bacterium | reverse complement strand
AAGCTTTGTAGCTAAATTCGATAATAACGGAATTAATATCTGGAATGATAATATATGGGGTTCTTCAGCAAGTAACTACGTATGTGGTATTACATTTGATGGAGTAGGTAATGCTTATACGGCCGGATATTTCCATTCACTTGTTGTTGATTTCCACCATGGCAACTTTATTAAAAATCTTTATAATGGAACAACTCAGGGATTTATAACGAAATACAACACAGCAGGGAAAAGTCAATGGGCAAAGAAGGTTGGCAATAATGAACGAGTTGCAGATAATTCAGTTATGGATGTCATAAGTGATAATGCAGGAAACCTTGTGGTATATGGTAATTTTAGTTCGCCAAGAGCGGAGTTCGGCAATGGAGTAACTCTTACGCCTGCTAGTCGCAAAGCCAGCTTTATTGCGCGCTATAGTACGGTAGTCGTATCTGTTCCTTATACACCTTTAGACATTTTAAAACACGATTTTACAATTCACCCCAATCCTACAGAGTCCATTGCCCGCATATCTTTTACAACAACAGCGCCATCGCGCGCGCGCCTGACGCTCACCGACGTTCTCGGACGGCAGACACTTTTAAAAGAAGAAACCCTCGACGCAGGCGAGCACAGCGCAGAGATCAATACGGCGAATTTCCCCGCAGGCATCTACGTCCTCACGCTGGAGGCCAAAGGGCAGGTGTTTTCGCAGAAGGTGGTAATAGAGCGGTAGGTGTTTTTTAAAAAGAGGAATTTTTAAAGCCGGAGCAGTTTTTAGAAAGCTGCTCCGGCTTTAATTTTTAATAACCTCCAATTGTCTAGTCAATGAGAGCAGAAGCCGCCACCTCAAGGGAAATTGGTTTATTTTTAAAGGGATTTTTGTATTGAAAGATACTGTAAATTAAACTTTGTACATTAATTTCAAATTTTGAGAATTGTACAAGTAAACCTCAAGGACAATGCTAATAACAGAATGAATCATAATTGATACGTAATACTATGGAGTAATATTTATAGATTGGACAATAGATCCGCTTTCGGTTTCTAAAGTTCCAATATATACTCCTCTGCTAATCCAATCAGGAAGTTGAATTTCGGCGCGTTCTTGTGATTTCACTGGTAAGGTAGCTTTGTGAACGAGTTTACCGAGCAGTGAATATAGTCTAAACTCTGCTTGCTGTGGGAAATCTGAGTTTCCAAGCACATACAAATTAGGGCTATGATAGAAAATAGAGCTATTAGGTTGCAGAATGTCATTACCTGCGATACTAGTAGTAATTTCTTCAGATAAATATGAAATTGATACTGAATTATTGTTGAATGTCGGGGAAGATACAGCCTGAGAGTCAATCTTTAGCAGGCTGCTCTTATAATCATTATTATACCAGTTGTAGGATTTCAAATGTATAGAAGTAATTTGCCCTGTCAATTTGTTTGTATCATTGTACCATTGTTCTGTTTTTACACGTAATACATTATCAAATGACTGATGAGGAAGAACTAATGTCCCCCAGCCGTCTGCAATTACTTGAATCCTACCACCCCCTATAATTTCTATCCCATTTACAACGTACTCGCGAAGAGATGTATCCTCAAATGAGTCCATATATCCTAATGGCCTCTGCACCTGAGTGTGTGGATCTGAATAAGTAGTAATTGTCCCTTGATAAGATGCAAAACCTACTAATCTTCTTTCTGCATTAGTGTTTTCATAAAAGACCCAGCCGGACTAGTTCTGTTCAGCAACAGTAGCCGTTGGGAAGAATGTACTATAGGAGGTAGACTCAGGATCAACAATCTCACGAGTTATAACATTATTAGAACTCCCTAATGATGAAAAATTCCAAGTAACATTACCTCCAGCTTCACCTAGGGAAGATATCTCTGTATTGACCATCTTGTATTTAATAATAGTGCCTTCCGTAAAATTTTCATATCCTGTTAAAGTAGGTTGAGATAAAGCTGAGGCAGAGGCTACAATAAAAAAGAAAAGTAGAAAGAAGTTTTTCATAACAGTAACTCGTTAGTTGAATATTTTAAAAGGTTAAATGAGGTGCTTAGTATTACAAATTTTTAGTCCAGAACTATTCATTCTTGAGGAGGTAGTTTGCTATTTATCATTAGGTAACAATCATAATAACTATAAACAAGTCAACTGTTTAAAGCTCAAAATTTAACTATATGGTAAATTATGGTTGAAGCTTGTTCAGGCTATCCGATACAATTTAATGGATAGAGTAATCATGAATTTTGCCTAAGACACAAGAAGCTGAAAAATAGTTACATTTCTTGCTACTGAAATAAAATTGCAACTCTCCTCTTTTAAAAAGTGTTTGCACGGGCACCACACATCTTTTTAAAAACACAATTCTACGGAGTTTTAAAAAACTATGAAAAGAACAGCATCAGCAGTATGGAACGGCGCAGGCATAAAGGGCAACGGCACACTCAGCGCACCGGGCGGCGTTTTAAAAGAATCACAGTATTCCATCGCATCACGTTTTGAAAATGGCGCAGGCACTAATCCAGAGGAGCTTATCGCCGCAGCGCACGCAGGCTGCTTCAGCATGGCGCTTTCGGTGATGCTCGAGGGTGAAGGTTTTAAATCGGAAAGTATCCGCACAACGGCAAATCTTGATCTGGATAAGGTTGGTGACGGATGGACAATCTCGGGGATTCAGCTTAATACTACTGCAAAAATCCCGGAAATTGATGAAGCAAAATTCCAGGAAATTGCTCAAAAAGCAAAAGAGGGTTGCCCGGTTTCCCGCGCGTTGGCTGGCGTAAATATTACGCTGGATGCGAAACTGGAAGGGTAAAAAATTAGTTTTAAAATTACCGGCGGGCGCGGGCAATACTGTGCGTGCCCAGCAGCCGGTCAATCATCTCATTTGCTTTCCATCCGGCATCATGGATAAGATTAATATCGTCACATTGCTCTTCGGTCATATTCTCACATGATTCCCTCATGAGGCGTGAAAGGCCAATTATTTGCGCCACAGGATTTTTGAGATCGTGCGTCACAATGGCAAGAATATTGCTCATTTCTGCATTTAGCTCCGCCAGCTTCAGGTTTTTCTGTTGAAGTTCAGCATTCAGATTCTCCAGAGTGTTTTTCCCTCTTTTCAAAGCAATCTCCTTACGACGAAGCTCAAACCGCACCATCACTTCATCAGCAAGCGTTTTTAAAGCATTGCGCTGTTCCAGTGTGAGCCTTCGTGGCGTTCTGTCTATCACGCATAGTGTGCCGAGTTTAAAACCCTGCGAATCAATAAGTGGAGCACCCGCGTAAAACCTGATCTCGGGCTCTCCGAGCACGAGCGGATTGTTTTTAAAACGCCCATCCTCCAGCGCATTGGTAACTTCAAAGATATCGTCTCCATTAATTGCATGAGAGCAAAACGAAATCTCGCGGGTCGTCTCGCTCAGGTCTAGCCCTACGCGCGATTTGAACCACTGCCGGTGCATGTCCACGAGGCTCACTAGCGAGAGGGGGGTCTGGCAAATGTATGATGCCAGCTTTGCCAACGCGTCAAATCCCTCCTCGCCCTCAGTATCGAGTATCTCATATTGCTCCAGCGCCTCAAGCCTCGCTCGCTCCAGCTCTGCTGTTTCAGTTATCATTGCTTTAAAAAAATGGTTGATGCCCTTTAAAAAATCACCGTAGTGCAACTTTAAAAAATACCACCCTGTTTATCAAATTTACGCTGTTAATTTTATAAGGATTTTCAATTAACGTCAAACCACAGTATTTTAGCGCAAACAGCATATTTCGTTACGCTCTCAAAATTAGCGTAAATCCTTTTAAACCTGATACGTAAACGTACTGAATTTTTCTTCAAATGGCTAAAAAAATATTTCTCGTGGACGGAATGTCGCTCGTTTTCCGCGCCTACCACGCCATGAGCGCTTCAAAACTTTCCAATTCCCACGGCGAACCCACATGGGCGGTTTTTGCCTTTGCAAATATGCTGCTGTCTATCATCGAGCGTGAGCAGCCAGAATACATGACAGTAGTTTTCGACGCGCAGGCAAAAACATTTCGCCATGAGCAGTTTGAAAATTATAAAGCCAACCGTAAAGCATTCCCTGAAGACCTTCAGCCGCAGCTTTTACGAATAAAAGAATTAATAGATTTGCTCGGGATCCCGCGTCTTGAAATGCCGGGTTATGAAGCTGATGATATTATCGGAACACTTTGTAAAATTGCCACACGCGAGAAAAAAGACGTTCTCTGCGTCACGAGCGATAAAGATTATTACCAGCTTGTGAATGAGCATATTTGCCTGTACAAGCCACTTAAAGATACCGGAACGTACGAAGTAGTTACTGCGGAAATGGTGCCGGAAAAGTTCGGCGTTCCACCGCATCAGGTAATTGATCTACTTGCAATTATTGGCGACACGTCTGATAATATTCCAGGCGTAAAAGGCGTTGGTGAAAAAACCGCAATTCCGCTTATCCAAGAATTCGGTACACTTGAAAATATCTACGAAAATCTTGAGCAGATCAAAAAAGATTCGCTGCGCAAAAAGCTGGAAGAAAACCGAGACCTCGCGTTCCTTTCAAAACAGCTTGTCACGATCCACTGCGATATGGATTTGCCCATTGGTACGAACGAGTGCAAGCGTGGCGAGATGAATAAGGAGAGGCTCGCAGAATTTATTTCCCATCTTGGGTTGAAACAGCTTCGCCGTCGCCTGAATATTCCCGAAGAATCTTCAAAGGAAACACCGGCTCCACAAAAGCTCGACGACAGTGATCCGTTTGCATTTCCCGGCGCGGAAGGTTTTGCCGAAACAATCTTTAAAACGATTGCTGATGTACCGCACGAGTACATTCTCGTGAATACAGAAGACGGTTTTAAAAACATGCTCGCGGAGATTTCGGATTCGCCGATATTATCGTTTGACCTTGAGACAGACGGACTTGATACCATGAGCTGCCGCATCGTGGGAATTGCTCTGAGCACACAGGAATCCCGCGCATTTTATGTTGCAGTGGATGACAATGGTGAACTTTTGCAGAATCAAAAACTGACTGACGCAGCTTTTAAAAAGTCGGGTG
>DASPKH010000053.1:0-3068 GCA_035628175.1 Patescibacteria group bacterium | reverse complement strand
CTAACAACCGGTCACCGGCTTCGAGGAGATTCACGTGCACATCCTGTTTTTTGATAATTGGGAATTCTGGGAGGATTGAATTTAAAGCAATTTCTGCGATAGATCCTGCAAGTTCAACACCTGTTGGACCTCCACCTACTATCACGAACGTAAGATGTTCCTTTGCCTCCTGCGTTCCATACACCTGCTCAGCTAATTCAAAAGAAAGCAGCACCTTCTCACGGATTTCAAGCGCATCAGAAAGAGTTTTTAAACCCGGAGCAAACTGCTCCCACTCATCATGCCCGAAATACGATTGCCGCGCGCCAGGGGCCATGATAAGATAGTCATAAGAAACCTGCTCACCACGGGAAAGGCAGACAGTTCCAGCCTGCAAATTCACGGATTCTACCGTATCCATCACCACATGCACGTTTTTGTGCTCACGCAATATTGCCCGTATTGGAGAGGCAATATCACGGGGTGACAAGGCAGCTGTTGCCACCTGGTACAGGAGAGGTTGGAATAAATGGTGATTTTCCTTGTCAATCAATATGACATCTGTATTAGTCGAACCAAGCTTTCGTGCAGCATTTAGCCCACCGAAACCAGCACCAACTATTACTACGCGTGGTCTTGTAGAATTCGCCATGGGATACTTACGCCATTCGTTTAAAAATTTACTTTAACTCTATTAAACTTCAACAAGTTACCACTCTTCTCTCGCATTGTTTTTCTGAAGCAACTGATAGGATTCAGCTTCAAAAAGGAAATGCCTTGCTATTGGTAGTGACAATGGACTTTCAGGATTTTCCATACGCTCGGGATGCCACTGTACAGCCAAAAGAAACGGTTTTCCCATTGGATCCTGCCACTCAAACGCCTCGATAATGCCATCCGGTGCTTTAGCCGCAGCCGATAGATTTTGCGGAAGCCTTGTAATAGCCTGATGATGTGCGCTATTGACTTCGCACTCGTCCGTTCGGGCTATCTTCTTTAAAATCGAACCACTTACAATTTCGACCTCATGCTTTTGGTCTTTTTTCTCAATTGCCCGATGCTCCTGCTCCGTTTCATATTCACTCGGAATATCTACGACGAGCGTTCCGCCAAACGCCACATTAAGCAGCTGCGCGCCACGGCAAATCCCGAGAATTGGCATTTTCAACTGCTCGGCTTTTTCGACAAGGGCAAATTCCAGTTCGTCGCGTTTCGAGTCAGTTTCGACATGCTTTTCTTTAAAATCCACTTTGGCGCCATAGCGCGACGGATCGATGTCTTCGCCGCCTGTCAGCACGATCCCGGAGCATTCCTCCAGGGTTTTTAATGCTTCATCCTTATCAAGTCTGGACATATCTACGCATTCAACAGTTTCATCTGCTTTTTTTATCCATTTACCGTAATTTTCGTACTTCTCTGAACCACTTCCCTTAGAAATTGCTATTTTCATTTTTTCTTTTAAAAGTTAATCAAAATATTTCTGTTAGCTTTTTTAAAAACTCATCACGACCTTCTGAAATTTCAATTCTTATCGGCAACACCGCAACAGATACTTTAAATGAGTTAAACAAGTCTTTGAACTTCCTCAATTTAACAGCATCTTTTTCTGTTGTAGCAATGACATTTGTTTGTAAAAGCTCACACTTTTGTATAATTTTTTTTATATCACCTTCTGAAAACCAGTAATGATCTTTAAAAGCAAAATGATGATGCACCTCAATTTCCCGGCCTTCGAGGGTCTTAATAAATCTCTCAGGCTGCGCAATTGTACTAATAGCTACGCAACCGCTTCTGAATGGATTTATTTTAAAGGTCTGACGCGAATTTATGTCGTAAAATTCACCTGCTACAGTTTGTGCTTCGATGATAACACAATTTTCTTTTAAAAGATTTTCCTGAACGTGTTTTTTTAATGTAAAACGTTGCGCACCATTCATCAAAACAATAACATCGGCCCTTTTTAATGAATCCAGCGGCTCCCGAAGCCTACCACGTGGCAGCAGAAATGGGTTTTGCAGTGTTGCATGATCTATAAGGACAATATCCAGGTCGCGATGAATTTTTCTGTGTTGAAATCCATCATCTATGATAATACAGCGTGGCACGGTATTTAGCGCATAGTCTTCTTTTGAAGTAAACCTCTGCCGTGCTTCATCATCCCGTTCTTTAAAAATCTCCACAGCCTTTTGTGCAGCGCTACCCTTATTTTCATTGGCAATCACTACTACTCCAAGCGATTCCGCGTGCATCATAAGCTCATCACCTGCCTGCTCTACTCCTGCGAGTATTTGCAGCCCGTCACAAACAACTACTTCACCCCGGCTTTTCCGACGATACCCACGACTTACAATAGCCGGAGCAATAGAATGTTTTAAAAACTCACGAGCCACCAGCTGCACAAAGGGTGACTTACCCGTACCGCCAGCCGACACATTGCCAACGCTAATAACAGGATACTCTATCGTCATAACTTCAAGCTTCCCAGCATCAAATTCTGCATTGCGCTTTTCTACGAAATAGCCGTAGATCTGTTCAATTTTTTTTAAAAGCATAGTGGTGATTTTGTTTTTACAATCGGGATAACTCTATTAGCCGTGCTTCACATTCTTTTAAAAGCACTCCAATCGTATCGCGTGAAGCATCAGCCGGAATAACGATCCTTTCTGAAAACCTCAGCTCAACTTTTGAAAATGGCAGCGGAATTTCGAACAAATCCCAGCTTCTACTAAGCACTTTTTTTGACTGAATCTTCACGCCGCATAGCACAAGGGCAGCATTTGCCCGTTGTGCCGCAATTACCGCTCCGGCTTTCATCTCCTGGCGCGGACCACGCGGACCGTCAGGAGTTATCAAAACGAGAGCATTCTCCGCAGCACTAGTCATCTCCTTTAAAACTTCATCGCCGCCACGCGAACTCGACCCGCGAATCAGATGAAAGCCCCATATTTTTAAAAGCTTAGCCAGCATATCGCCATCTTTGCTCAGGCTCGTCACGCCTACAGCATTTTGCTTGTTAAAAAATTGCCAGACGGGTAGCATGCCACCATGCCAAAATGCTACGATACAGGGCGCCTCAGGCTTTACGCCAT
>DASPKH010000052.1:0-4360 GCA_035628175.1 Patescibacteria group bacterium | reverse complement strand
TCGCCGTAATATCCATCAGCCGGCCATGCTCCCCGATGATCTGGTGTATGTCCGTCAGGGAAAATATCACCTGAATATGGTACTGCCACACGTCCAATCAGGATTACGGTTTTTAAAAGTGTTTTGTCCCTGTTATACTCATCTGTGATGACCTGTTTTACAGCATTCACTTCGGTGGCGTCATATTCCTCCGTGCGTGGCATATATTCTTTTACCACCTGCCAGCCCTCATTCTTCAGGTCTGCTTCAAACTGCGTGATCTCTGTCGCAAGTGTGCTTTTAAAAGATTCATCAATCACGAGAAGAACTTTGCGGTTTTCTACAACCGGGTACGTTTCCACTCCTGCATAGATATAGCCGGACGCTAGATAGATACCATTGTCATTATATGCTGTTTTCAAAACCTGGTATTCGTATGGTGTACCTTTGAAAGCTGTCGTGTCCGTGAAGGAATTCTCTCCTGATGATGCTGTAATGACTGCCCGCCGCAGCCATGAATCTGTTGGACGTGCCCGACGGAACACTTCATACGTTACTGCATTTACGTCAGCTTCCCAACTGATTGTAATAAATGGTGCTTTGGAAATATCCGCTTGCAGCATCACAGCATATTCGCGCGTAGTCTGCGCTTGCACTGGATATGCCGCGCTCAGGCAAAATGCTGCAATGAGAATATTTTTGAAAAATCGCGTTGCAATGTTCATAAATTTTAAAAGAAATGTTTTTAAAAGGTCATGTGGAAAATTATACTTTTTAAAAACGAAAAGCAAACCTGTTTTTAAAGAAAAAGCAAAGTCTTTTCTTTTAAAAGTATTCCTTAGTTACCTTGGATACTGGTATGATGCTGAAAACCATATAGCCTTTGGATCAAGCGCATTAAAATCAATAATGCAGTTCTCAAAACCTACCCTTCCGACAAGCTATAAATTCCATCCAAAATTACTATTCTCACCAATAGAAATCATCAATGTCAAATTCAATGTAGAGATCTTTCTGTTTGAAATAGGTTCCTCCTGAAGCATACCGCACTTTTAAACTGTTTTCCAAAAGACTGTCATAAAGTATACACTGCTCTTGAGTGGTTTTCACTCTACTTTCTATAGAAAGTGTTATATCCTTGTAAGATCCAAAATCATTATTCTTTCTTAAAAAAATAGATTCTGAATTTTCGGTGACCCTAAGACTACAAAATCCTTATCAATAATATTGTATCTAAAAAATCATTTATAAAATTATAATATCTCTAGAAAGAAATTCAAATTAATGTTTAAAAAATAAATAGCCGGTTTCTTTAAAAACCGGCTTTTAAAATTATATGAAAAATCGCTTATTTTTTCAATGATGCCATATCAATCACAAAGCGGTACTTCACATCGCCTTTCAGCAGGCGCTCATACGCTTCGTTTATCTGCTGGATATTAATCATTTCAATGTCTGACGTGATGCCATGCTCACCGCAAAAATGGAGCATTTCCTGCGTTTCAGCGATGCCGCCGATCATCGAACCCGAAAAGCTCCTGCGCTTCGGGATCAGGCTGAATGCCGCAACCGGAAGCGGGTTTTCCGGCGCACCAACGAGCACGAGCGAGCCGTCTACTTTTAAAAGATTTAAATACGCATTGATGTCGTGCTCCGCCGAAACCGCATCGAGCACAAAATGCAGCTTGCGCGCGTACCGCTGCATATCGGCCTCATCCTTTGAAAGCACCACATCGTCGGCACCAAGCCGTTTGGCATCTTCCACTTTGGACGGCGATGTGGTAAAAACGATGACTTCCGCGCCCATCGCCTTCGCGAGCTTCACCGCCATGTGGCCCAGGCCGCCAAGCCCGACCACGCCGACTTTATGCCCCGGCCCGACGTTCCAGTGTTTTAAAGGAGAGTACGTCGTGATGCCCGCACACAGCAGGGGTGCAACCGCTGCGAGATCAAGATTCTCGGGCACTTTTAAAACAAAGCTTTCATCCACCACGATGCTTTCGGAATACCCGCCGTAGGTCTGCGTCCCGAGGTATTTATCCGGCGAATTATATGTTGCAGTGTTGCCCCGCTCGCAGTATTGCTCCAGGCCTTCCGCGCAATGTTCGCACTCGCGGCAGCTATCCACCATGCAGCCCACCGCCGCAAGGTCGCCTGTTGTAAATTTTGAAACCTGACTGCCGACGCTCACCACCCGCCCAACAATCTCATGGCCGGGCACACACGGGTACATCGTGCCGTGCCACTCATTGCGCGCCGTATGCAGGTCGGAATGGCACACGCCACAATACAAAATCTCGATCTCCACGTCATGCGGCGTCGGCTTCCGGCGGTTGATAGCCAGCTCTTGCAGCGGCGCTTCTGCTGCCTCTGTGCCAAATGCTTTAATATTTTTTGTTTCCATTGTTGTAGGTTTTTAAAAGGTTTTTTAAAACAGTTTCTTGTTATGCTGTAATCGTTTTAAAAAATGGATAAGTTCATTAGAAAGAAAAAAGCCGGGTTTTAAAAACCGGCTTTGTATAACAATCTTTAAAAGATAATTATTTTGTTGATTCTCTTAAATTTGTAATTCGATTTAAGCTGGTTAGTTGTACAAATAATTTTCTAAAGATATTCAATGTATTTGTAAACAACAGCTAATTGTTCCCATCTGTTATTTTCATAAATATAAAAACTGAATTCTAATTGCCTATCACCCCTCCTATAGCGTTTTTGATCTAAATACAGACATATTGAATTATTCCGTATGTAGATAGGTTTTGAAAAAGTGTAAATAATAGAGCACATGTTTTTCTCCTTTTCAGTTTTTAGATTCTCATTTGACTGAAGTTGACTCTTTATTTCACTCTCAGAATCAAGACGTTTAGAGTTTGGGAACAAATTCTTATCCCATACATGATTTTTTAATTTTTCAAGTTCCTCACATAAGATTCTTTGCTCATCGGCACTAAGAATCAAATTGGTTGAATAAGAACCATTATATAAATAATAAATTTCGAATTCATTTCGAGTTTTTAATTTTAAAATTGTTGAGTCGATTATATTTTCTTCAATTTTTGCTGTGTAATATAAGCTATCACATTCAAACTTTTCCCAATCCCATCTTCCTACCCAATCTCTGTAAGGATTTTCGATTAAGCCTAATTTATTTTCTGGAATTATGGTTTTTTCTGATTTTTTTGCCTTTCTATTAGGAAGAGCAGCGTTATTAGAATAAAAGTTTATCAAATCAATTTTATCAAAGTTCTTCTTCATATCTTTTAAAACCTGTTCTGCCCGTTTAAGTTCTTCTTGATTCATATAAGCTCTAACGAGGTATCTTGTACTTGTTCCTTTTTGAATTGGATCATAAGCAGCAGCAATTTCTGCCCATACTAATGCATCAACTCGGTAATTTGTATCTTTAATACTTTTCCCAAAGTACAATACAGATAATAATCCCATAGCTCTGCCAAATTTATTATTTGCGGATTGTAAAAGATAATATTCAGCGATAGAATCATTAGCAAATTCTGATCCTTTATTAGAGTAACAGTATCCGACAATAAATTGAGCAGTAGAATCTCCTGCGTCAGCAAATGGTTTTAATAGTTCAACTGCTTGAGAGCAATCTTTAGCGTTGAATGCTTCAATACCTTTTTCATACTTCCCATCTTGTGCCTTGCAGACCATACTTAAAAGGTTGAAGCACAATATAATTAAGGTATATTTCATAATTAACTCAAAAGAACTAGGCAAATTACATAAATGTAGTTATGGATCACATATCGAATTTACTGCGAATTCACTATATAAAAAATCTATTTAAAAACAAAAAAGCCGGATTCTTTTAAAAACCGGCTTTACAAAACAATCTTTTAAAAGTCACTCTCACATACTTCCTTCTTTTAAAAGCTCCGCCTGCTCCATCATGTGCAGCTGCTGGATCACAGGGTCGAGGTCGCCATCCACGATTTCGCGCAGCGGGTAGTTTTTCGCGTCGCCTTCGAGGCGGTGGTCGGTCACGCGGTTTTGCGGGTAGTTGTACGTGCGGATCTTGTCGGAGCGGTCGCCGGATTTCACCATTGCCTTTCGCGTGGACGACATGGATTCATCCTGCTTTTGTTGCTCAATTTCGTACAGCCGCGCACGAAGCATTTTCATGGCGCGCTCACGGTTTTTCAGCTGTGAGCGTTCTTCCTGGCATTTCACCACGATGCCCGACGGAACGTGCGTGATACGCACCGCCGTCTCAACCTTATTTACGTTCTGACCGCCTTTTCCACCGGAACGGAATGTGTCCATTTCAAGATCCGCATCGCGAACCTCAATATCAATATCCTCAGCTTCCGGCAGAACCGCAACCGTTGCCGCCGATGTGTGAACGCGGCCCTGCGCCTCT
>DASPKH010000051.1:0-3608 GCA_035628175.1 Patescibacteria group bacterium | reverse complement strand
AGCGCGGCATTATCGAAGGACCGCTGAAGTGGCTTGCCGCCTATAAAATGCAACTATTCCTTTATGCGAAAATGGCTGGAAATGGGGATTTAAAAACAAAGGATTGTTGGGTGGGAAGCGAGCCGGAAGAAGTGGCTGTGTAAATTTAAAGTTTTAAAATTGGAAAGAGCAGTAGGATTTGGATTCTACCGCTCTTTTTTTTCTTCAAAATTTATAGTGGTTAGACTCCCAAAGATACTTAACATCAATTGGAGGATTTATATATATTTCATAGATTATTTGGAATGCAGAAAGCAATGGCTAGTATTTCTCCACCAATCCCTATACTTCTGTACTTCTGTCAAAAATTATAATTCTCATCCAAAACCACACAAATATAATCGTGTAGATTAGAAATGTGAACGTATATAATTTTTGAATAAAGTTTGATAAGCTTCCTATTATCTTTGCTGCCTTTGTCATTTCTCATCACATCAATACTGGCTTTATTCTTTCAAGAGCATGTGACTTGTACATTACATACGCAATATTAGCTTGTTCTATGAATTTTAAACCATTACTCCAGCATAAATTTCACACCCTGACGCCCAAAAATCTTCATAAGTGCGTCCGTTGATTCATTCGTAATCGGAATGCCGACCTGAGGTATATTAAACTGTTTGTAAAGAATATTTTCAGAATTAATCAGCGAGAATTTCAGCTTTGTTTTAATTTCAGCATTGTCTCTTGTTAATGATGCAATCTGCTGAATCTGCTCTGGACTTGCCGATTCCACTTTTAAATACACGTGATACCCCTTCGCCATTTTCTCAACGACGTCTTCCAGCGGGCAGATCTCGTCGACGATAATTTTCACGGGATCGCTGCCTTTTTCGGATTTTCCCTTTACATAGATCGCTGTATCTTCTTTTAAAAACTCGGCGTATTTTTTGTATGTTTCGCTCCACAAAATACATTCAGCTTTGCCAGAAAAATCTTCAATAGAAACAAAAGCAATCGTATTTTCGCGCTTGTCAAGGCGTGTACGAATAGCGGTAATCAAACCACACACTCGAACAGTTTCACCCAAAAGCGGGCTATCTTTTTTGCCAAGTTGAAGCGTTGCGAAGGAGTTCACATGCGGACCGTAACGATGAAGCGGGTGACCTGAAAGGTAAAAGTTTAAAACTTCTTTTTCATGCTCAAGTCGTTCCAGCTCCTTCCATTCCGGCACGTTCGGCAGCTTTGGCTCTACAACCATTGAATTTTCTTCTTCGGCACCAAATAGGCTGTCCATGGTTTGGGATTTCCCTGCATTTTGCGCTTTAGCAAATTCAAGCGCTGTTTCTACAGCTGCAAATAACTGCGCACGATGGCCGGCTTTTAAACAGTCAAATGCCCCGGCGCAAATCAGCGCTTCAAGGGCGCGACGATTGACGAGACGCGAATCCACACGTGACACGAAGTCAAAAAACGTGGTAAACGGTTTTTCTTCACGCGCCTTAACGATGCTTTCCACAGCGTTAATACCTACGCCTTTAATTCCCGCTAAACCGAAAATGATATTTCCTTTTTTTGAAACGGTAAACGTTGCAAACGATTCATTCACATCCGGGGCGAGAACTTCGATGCCGAAGTTTTTCGCTTCATCAATAAGACGAACAATTTTATCCAAATCATTCAATTCCGCCGTCATGTTCGCCGCGAGGAATTCTGCTGTGTAGTGTGCTTTTAGCCACGCAGTTTGATACGCGAGATAAGAGTAGGCAAGTGAATGCGATTTGTTAAAACCATATGACGCGAATTTTAAGATCAAATCGAAAATCTCTTCGGCTAGCTTTTTGGGTATCGAATTTACTGACTGCGCACCATCTACGAACTGTGATTTCAGTTCGATCATCAGCTTTTCATCTTTTTTACCCATCGCGCGGCGCATAATGTCGGCCTGAGCAAGGGTAAAGCCCGCCAAATCGCGCACGAGCTGCATTACTTGTTCCTGATATACAATAATCCCGTAGGTTTTATCGAGGGATTTTTCCATAAGCGGATGCAGGTATTCAATCGGCTTACGTCCGTGCTTCCGGTCGATGAAGTCGGGAATATTATCCATTGGGCCGGGACGGTAGAGCGCGTTCATTGCTGTCAGGTCTTCGAGCGAACCGGGTTTTAAACCGCGCAATGCATCCTGCATCGGGTCACTCTCGAACTGAAATACCGATAGAGTTTGGCCTTTGCCGAGAAGCTCGTAGGTTTTGGCGTCTTTAAAATCAATTTCGTCAATATCAATTTTTAAACCGTGATTGTGCTCGACCATTGCCAGTGTATTGTCAATAATTGACAGCGTGCGCAAGCCCAAAAAGTCCATTTTAAGCAGACCCGCATCCTCCAGATCCTTCATTGTGTACTGCGTTGCAACTTCCGAGGATGGTGTTTTATAGAGAGGAACGTACTGGCTGATGTCGCCTGGTGCGATGACGACGCCCGCCGCGTGAATTGAAGTATTCCGGCAGAATCCCTCAAGAACCATTGCGTATTCGATCAACTGCTTGATTTTGGGGTCGTCCGTTTCCTTTACCCAGCGGAGTTCCGGAAGCTCGATTGCTTTGGCAACGGGCGTAACTTTACCGAGAATGACAGGAATTTTTTCAGTGATGGAATTAATCGTCGCAAGCGGAATTCCCAGTACGCGACCGATATCTTTTAAAACCGCGCGGCTGGAGAGCGTTCCAAAGGTAATAATCTGTGCAACGGATTCCTTTCCGTACTTTTCACGCACATAATCAATAACCATTTCGCGTTTATCGTCCGAAAAGTCAATATCAATATCGGGCATCGAAACGCGGTCAGGATTCAAAAATCGCTCAAAAAGCAGGTCATAGGGAATCGGGTCAACATTCGTAATGCCAAGAGCATACGCTACAAGCGAACCCGCCGCCGAACCACGCCCGGGCCCTACGCGAACGCCCATATTACGCGCTGCTGCGATGAAATCCTGCACGATAAGGAAGTAGCCCGCAAAGCCCATATTTTTTATGACATTCAGCTCGAACTGCGCGCGGTCTTCCACATCCTTTTTTAAAACCGGGTAACGCCTGTCAAGACCTTTAAAAGTCAGTTCTTCAAGGAATTCATTCAAATTGGTTGACTTCGACTCGGGCGGAATCGGAAATTCTGGCATATGCAGCTGTGACTTGATTTCCACATTGCACTTCTCAGCAATTTCCAGCGAATTTTCAATTGCATCAGGAAAATCTTTAAAAATCCGGGTCATTTCCTCAGCCGAACGGAAGTACATCTCGGGCTTACCATAGCGAAGATTGTGGATGTCTATTTTTCCTGCGTTATTTGGGTTGACGTCCTTGATGTGCAGCAGGACGTTATGGGCGACGGCGTGTTCTTGTTTGATGTAGTGACAATCATTCGTCGCGATGAGCTTTATGCCAAGTTCCTTCGCGAGTTTCGGCACCTGCGTCATTACAATTTCATCGCCATCGAGATTATGATGCTGTAGTTCCAGGTAAAAATCATCACCCATCAGCTCTTTGTACCAGATTGCATTTTTGCGCGCCATTTCGTAGTCGCCATTTATCAGATGTGCGTTGATGACGCCGCCGAGGCATGCCGAAAGG
>DASPKH010000050.1:0-12940 GCA_035628175.1 Patescibacteria group bacterium | reverse complement strand
ATGAAAAAAATATACGCTGTGTTATTACTCCTTCTTGCTGCCAATTGTGCCTATGCACAGCAAAAAAAACAAAGTGGCTACCGGCGTTATATGGAAATGGCGCACCCAACCCCGATTTTAAAGGATGATCCTTTGATAATTTCACCGTATGTACTGGCTGCCGCACCGATTTCATCTGCAGTCTTTTTAAATAAAAACCTTGTTCTTCCGGAAAACGATCCTCTTCCCGTGCAGAACGAATCGTCCATAGCTGTCAACCCGAAAAACCCAAAAAACCTTATTGCTTCAGCGGTGGACTATCGGGATAATTCCTCGACGTGGGTGTACGTATCGCATGATGGCGGAAAATCCTGGACAAATATCAATTTAAAAAAGGCGTTGCCAAACTGGCCATCGAGCAATGATCCATCGGTGTATTTCTCAGCAGAGGGCATCGGCTACCTGTGCTACGGCGGATTTGCGCCGCAAGGTTCGGAAGGGAACGGTGTTTTCCTTGCGCGGACATTTGACGAAGGGAAAACATGGCAGGCGCATATCCCTGTGATCGTTCACACGGGGCCGATCACGCCGGATACCAGTTTTGAAGATAAATATTATGTACAGGTGGACAATTCGCCACAGTCACCGTATTTTAAAGATCTCTACATTCCATGGAAACGCGTAACGGCACGCGACTCGGCAACACAAATTGTCATCACGCGCTCCAGCGATTCAGGTGCGACATGGAGCGTCCCCGTGAATGTAAGCGAACGCCTGGCAGGTTCAAGTGAGGATACTACATTTGGACAGAGTTTCCCGCTTACAGCGACAGGTCCAAATGGGGAAGTGTACGTCGTATGGAATCACGGTCCGCGCCACGGGATTGGCTTCTCAAAATCAACGGATGGTGGCAAAACATTTACACCGCAGCGCATTATTCACACATATGAGCCGCTCGGTGTTGCGAAGCGAATTCCTGAAGGCGTCCGCCATACTTTAAAGGGACAGGTGCGCGTGGAATCCTATCCGGTGCTTGTGTGCGATATTTATTCGACTGATGCCAAACGTGGGAATCTCTATCTCGTCTGGGCTGCTGATCGTGTGCCGAATATCTATTTTTCAAAATCAACTGACGGCGGGGTGACGTGGAGCGCGGCAAAGATTATCCATTCCGACACTACAAATGACCAGTTCTGGCCATGGTTGTCGGTTGATCCGCTGACAGGAAATATTGCTGCTATGTACCGTGACAGCCGCGACGATGCAGCGAATATTCTTGTCGGTACGTACGTGAGCCTTTCTACCGATGCAGGTGAAACGTGGATAGACAAAGCAGCCTCTGATGAATCAAGTGACCTTCGCCGCAATCCGTTCCAAGGAGGTGCATTTGCTGGTGACTACTCGGGTAGCGCGTTTTATAACGGTATTGTATATCCGTCATGGGTGGATATGCGCCACACTACGAGCAGCAGCTTTACTGATAATGACGCCTATACGGCCGTTGTGAATACGCGTTCGCCAAAGCCTGCGGTCAATTTCTCAGCAAAAACACTGCCGAACCAGCCAACAGAAATTGACCTTTCGTGGGTTGCGCCTACACAACGCGCATTTGACCAGGCACTTTTAAAAAACGAATTTTCCTACGTGCTTTTGCGTGACGGCCAGTTTTTAAAGGCGCTTTCCTCTAACGAAACTTCGCTTCGTGACACCGGCCTTGAAGCATTCAAACAGTATGAATATTCACTCGCCGTTGTTTCCGGCACAGACACGAGCATTTTTAAAACCACTTCCGCTTTTGCCGGAGGTTCAAAACTTCCTGCCACGCCGGAGGTGATTTCTTTAAAAGGAAATAACGACAATTCTGTCCAGATTTCTTTAAAACTTCCCACGCTCCGTAGCGATAACGTAACACCGCTTGTCAATCTTTCTACCGTAGCTGTCTATCGCGATGGCGTGTTTGTAAAAGTAATTGATGTTGCCATAAGCGACACGGGAAAAATTACAAACTTCACCGACCAGGCAAGCGAGCGCGGCTGGTACCGCTACAGTTTCTCCGTTCGTGATGCGTCGAGCCCGGCAAATGAAAGCGCAATTACGCAGCAGAGCATCGTGTATACGGGCATTATTGAAGAATCTCTGACAGAAAATTTTGATTCGGGCAAACTGCCGCGATACTTTATCGGCGGCGGCTGGGCGCTTACGGACGAATTTGCGCTCAGCAAGCCATTTTCGCTGACAGAATCGACAAATGGCAAATATGACCATCGGAAAAGTGATACATTTATGCTTTTTCCAGTTGAAATACCGGCTTCTGGAATTATGCAGGATGGAAGAGATGCTGTAAGAATTCGCTTTTCACATGCCGCAATTATTGAAGTCGGCGACTCTGCATTTGTGGAAACAAGTTCTGATAACGGTAAAACATGGGCTGCAATAGCGACATATGACAAAACAAAATTTATGCCCTGGACAGATAATATACTTAGTGACGACGACTGGAAAATTGAAGACATCTTGCAATTAACTTCAGAACAAGACCTTAAACCTGACACTGTTTTCATCCGCTTCCGTTTTAAAAGCAACGCAATTCGCAATGATGATGGCTGGTTCATTGATGATATTGTTATCAATCCGACATTCGTTTCGGTCAAAGAAGATTACACAAATTCTTTTAAAGACTCCATCGAAATTTTCCCGAACCCGGCGCAGAATTACATTACAATTCGCGGAAATAGTAATAGTTTTGAAAATCTGAGTTTTTCAATTTCATCGAGCATCGGTATGGAAATTTCTTTTAAAAACTTGACAACTTTTAAAAGCGGGAATTCAGTGACAATTGACATTGCACATCTGCCGTCGGGCGTGTATTTGCTGCAAGTGAAAGATGCAA
This sequence comes from Patescibacteria group bacterium, assembly GCA_035628175.1. Classification (GTDB taxonomy): domain Bacteria; phylum Bacteroidota; class Ignavibacteria; order Kapaibacteriales; family DASPKH01; genus DASPKH01. Next base: position 10,071 of record DASPKH010000050.1, on the reverse strand, counting down.
AAGGATTTAGCTCGCAACAGGTGTTCACGGTCGTGCGGTAGTTTCTTTAACTTTAAAAATTCTTGAAAAAACGATAAACCGGAAGGAAAGTGGCGAAGTCGTAGCGGAAAATCTGTACGATTCTTTTTTTAATTTCTTTAAAAAATTCCTTCCGGTGATGTCATGAAAACGCTTTTTTCAATGCTTGCCTTTGTTGCAATTGGCTTTTGCGGTTGCCAGCTTCCGCCATATGTCCCGCAGATCACGGCTTTTAAAGACCCGGCATATTTTGCCAAAACATTTCAGTGTGTGGTGGTCTTTGCTGATACGAGCGACCTTGTCGTTCGGCAGAGAATTGAAACAGCCATTGCAAAAAATCTTGATGAGGACGGCGTTTGCGCCACGCCTGCGCACCTGCATCTGCCGCCGACACGTACGTGGACGCTGGAAGACCGTAAACGCTTTTTTGACAGCAATGGCGTGGATTCGTATCTCGTCGTTTCTGTTCGTAATGCAGGCGTAGACGAAGAGTATATTCCACCGAAAGTGACGACAACGCGCACAACAAAAAACGATAAAATCGAGCCGGTGAAAGATACAACCAAAAAGCGCGACCGCACGAAAACAACCGAGATCGAACAGGAACAGATCACGACTCAGCAGTCTGGTGGCTATACAGAATACAAACCATGGATAGAATACGAAGTGCGGCTTTTCGATGCGAAAGACGACCAGACGGCCTGGATGGCTATGCGAACAGTATACCCAGAATCACACGGAGCGCTGGGAAATTTTTATGGACTTGTGAGCGACCGGCTGATCTACGACAATGTTATTGTTGTCGATAAAAATAAAAAGAAGCGGAAAAATCCATTTGAGATAATTGACCGCGCTGTGCGTGGAAATTGAGTTTAAAAAAGCTATGATCTCAACAGTATCTAATACCCCTTTTAATACCAGGCAGTTTGAAAGTGTTTTAAAAAAGCGCGAGTCAATCAAGCTTTTAAAAAGCGATGCGCTGGAAGACAGTCGCAAAACGGACGCTGAGCAAAAGCAAATTGAGGCTTTGAAAAAGCGTGACGCCGAGGTTCGCGCGCATGAGGCGGCGCACGCAGCAACGGCTGGTGGACTGGCACGCGGCATGAGCTTTACGTTTAAAAAGGGGCCGGATGGGCAGCAGTATGCCATTGGCGGCGAGGTGCAGATTGATACATCGCCTGTGGACGGCGATCCGCAGGCAACCGTTTTAAAAATGCAGCAGGTACAAAGGGCTGCGTTGGCTCCGGGCGATCCGTCCGGACAGGACAAAGCAGTGGCAGCGCAGGCTGCAAGTGTGGAAGCAAAAGCGGGTCGGGAAGTTTTTAAAAGTGGGAATGAAAAAGGTGGTGATTCGGTTTTAAAAGATGATGAGCGTGAAATGGGTTTTAAAAATGACAAAGCTAAAGTGCCAAAGACTTCCGTCTATACGCTCAACGAAATGGCGAATTCCACAATGAAACTGGCATGCTCGCTCTGTAGCGGAACGGGTTGCTATCATGCGGCGTAAGCTAGTTTTTAAAAAAGAAGTTTTTTTTAAAGGAAAATATCATGCTGACTACACTTGAAAACCCGGAAATTGCGATAGACTACATTGCCGAGATCGTGCGTTTAAAAAAGGAAATGAATGCGGTGATCCTTGCGCATTATTACCAGGTGCCAGAGATCCAGGATTTGGCGGATTTCGTAGGCGACTCTCTTGAGTTGTCCCGCAAAGCAAAGGAAACGGACGCGGATGTGATCGTTTTTTGCGGCGTGCACTTTATGGCAGAAACAGCGAAAATTTTCAATCCTGATAAGCAGGTCCTTCTGCCGGATCTGGATGCTGGATGCTCGCTTGCAGATTCATGTCCCGGCCCGCTTTTTAAAGAATTCCGTGAAAAATATCCTGACCATTATTCCGTGACCTACATCAACTGTACGGCTGATGTAAAGGCGCTCAGCGACGTAATAATTACGAGCAGCAGCGCGGAGAAAATTTTACGGAATATTCCTGCAGACAAGCCCATTTTATTTGCACCGGACAGGAACCTCGGCGCATATTTTGCCAAAAAGCTTGGGCGCGAAATGCTCCTGTGGCAGGGCGATTGTATTGTGCATGTGGCCTTTAGCGAACGCCGCATCGAGCAGCTCATGATAGAACATCCAAATGCAGTTCTCATCGCACACCCTGAATGCGAAGAGCATATTTTAAAGAGAGCCGAATATATTGGCTCGACGAGTGCGCTGCTGACATATACGGAAACGTCTCCGCATATGAGCTTTATCGTGGCAACGGAAGAGGGCATCCTGCACCAGATGAAAAAGCGTTCGCCGAATAAGGAATTTATTCCTGCGCCACCGGAAGACAAGGGCTGTATGTGTAATCAATGCCCGTACATGCGGCTAAATACACTTGAAAAGCTGTATTCCTGTATGAAAAACCGTACACCCGAAATTATTCTCCCACAGGACATTATTGATAAAGCGCTGGTGCCGCTGAACAGGATGCTTGAGTGGACAAAGGTGGATTAAGGGAAATAAGTGTAAGTTTTCAAAGCCGTAGTGTTTTTAAAGCATTACGGCTTTTTGTTTTTTTAATGCCTATAAAAGATATAAATCTCAGAACAGAATACTTTTTTACAAGCTGCACGAGTACCGATACTCGTATTGGCATTGATGTCCAATTCATATAGTATTTGCAGAAGGACAGGTCTGATGCAATAGGGCCGTCTGGCAAAATTGAAAGCCTGAATCGACTGTCTCCGAATGAAATCATCATACAATATATCTTTGAAGCGATGCGCCTTAGTGAAGGTATGAAAATCCAGAAGAGCCCGACAGAAAAGAACTCGCTATTTCGGAGAAACACTCCGAGTTTTTACTAACAGATCAGGAAGCTGAGGCAACTTTTAATAACTCCAGCTATTCCTGCAAAAAAGAGTATGCGCAGTGGATCACGGAATCCACGTGGCATATGACGCAGATGGTTGAGTGGTAGAAGGCAAATCGTGTAGCTGGAAATATGCAAGGTGGCAGACTATTTAAATGCAAATCTCAAAAAAAAGCCGGAATCTGCGCGAGTGCGTTCCGGCTTTGCTTTCGAAGATCTGCTTTCAATGGTCACGATGCTTGTCTATATGATGGTCGAGTGTGCGCTTGATTTTATCTGTGGCGCCACGTACAGCCTGGTCAATTGATGCAGCATGATGTGTAACGGCAATCGGCTGCATCCCATCGAGGCGCGCTTCGATCATGCAGCGTTTGTCGTCGCCACCTTCTTTATTGCTGCTGTTTTCATCTGCGAGATGAACCTCTATGCGGGAAATGCGGTCACTGAAACGCTCAAGTGAACGGCCAATGGCATCGGCAACATTTACGTTAAGCTCTTCGCGTCCCTGCATGTGATTTCCTGTATGAACGAGGATATTCATTGTTATAGCTCCTGAAATTTTGAAACCTGTAAACGTTGTCTTAGAAAACTCATTTTCTATACGCAAAATTCCGTATAAAGATTTGTTTTTCCGATGATTTTTGTCATATTTTTACGGAAGTTTCTGAACGCAAATCTCAATCTAATCTCGTAAAAATCGTCTTCCAGACAATTTTTATATACACTTTTTTAAAATTTCACCCACTTTTTAAAAAATAATGGGACACGACTTTTTCTTTTATTATTCGCTATGGGCGGTACGCTATGTTATCCTTTCGGGCGGAGCGTTCCTGCTTTTCTGGGTGCTTTTTAAAAATGTTTTAAAAAAGCGGAGAATACAGGATAAGGTAAATTCGCGCCAGGATTACCTCCGTGAAATTGCTTCATCGCTTTTTACCTTCGTTTTTTTTGGTATAGAAGCCGTTATTATCCTCGAGACACCTTTTAAAAACTATACGCAGGTGTATGATAATTTCAACGAGTATGGCGCAGCATATTTCATTTTTAGCATTTTTGCGGCGCTGGTTTTTCATGACACATATTTCTACTGGATGCACAGGGCTGTACACCATCCAAAGCTTTTTAAAAAAATTCACCTTACGCATCACAAGTCGACGAATCCGTCGCCTTGGGCATCATTTGCGTTCCATCCGTGGGAGGCAATTTTAGAAGCTTTTGTAGTTTTCCCGATTGTGCTGCTGATGCCAATCCATCCGTATGCGTTGCTGCTTTTTCTTGTACTAGGGCAAATCTATAATGTATATGGGCATCTGGGGTATGAGATTTACCCGAAATGGTTTGTTGAAAGCAGGATTGGACGATGGTTTAATACGTCGCTTAACCACAACATGCATCACCAGTTTTTTAAAGGAAATTATGGGCTGTATTTTAGGTTTTGGGATGAATGGATGGGGACCACGCACCCGCAGTACGATGAGCGAATGAAGAAATTACAGGCAGGATAAAACTTGTAAAGGCCGGAAGACGCAGGTGTTTTTCCGGCTTTTGCTTTCTGGTAATGTTTTTATAATAATTGCTTAAAATTTCTGTAATTTTCGTATCAATTATTAAAATTTTAAAGAAAACTATGAAAATAGAGCAAATTTATACAGGCTGCCTCGCACAGGGCGCATATTACATTGAGAGCGCGGGCGAAGTGGCGATCATTGACCCACTTCGTGAAGTGCAGACATACATCGATATGGCCGACAAACGTGGTGCCAAAATCAAATACATTTTTGAAACCCATTTTCACGCGGACTTTGTGTCAGGTCACGTGGATCTTTCAAAAAAAACGGGTGCACCGATTATCTACGGCCCGACAGATATGAAAACTGGATTTGACGTGATAAATGGTGAAGACGGACAGGAGTTTTTGCTTGGTGATGTGAAGCTCATACTCCTGCATACACCAGGACATACGATGGAAAGCTCATGCTATCTTTTAAAAGATGAAGCAGGCACTCCAAAAGCAATTTTTACTGGCGATACACTTTTTATTGGCGATGTTGGCCGTCCGGATCTTGCGCAAGTAATTGTTGGTGATCTTACGCAGGAAAAACTTGCCGGGTATTTGTTCGATTCCCTTCGCAACAAGATCATGCCGTTACCCGACGATATTACCGTCTATCCTGCGCATGGTGCTGGAAGCGCCTGTGGAAAGAATATGAGCAAGGAAACGTCTGACACACTAGGCAATCAGAAAAGAATGAATTATGCACTAAATCCTGCACTTTCAAAAGAAGAATTCATTCAAGAACTCACAACCGGGCTTACGCCGCCGCCGAGCTATTTCCCAAAAAACGTGATGATGAATATTGAGGGGTATAGCTCAATTGACGATGTTTTAAAACGTGGGACAAGGGCACTTTCACCTGCGGAATTTGAGGCTGCGGCAAATGAGACAGGCGCGCTGATTCTCGATACACGCAAACCGCAGGAATTTGCAAAAGGTTTTATTCCGAATTCTGTTTTTATCGGCATTGATGGTAGTTTTGCCGTGTGGGTTGGAACACTGATTCCCGACATCGAACAGGAAATTCTGCTTGTGACGGATGAAGGCCGCGAGGAAGAAGTTGTAACGCGTCTTGCCCGCGTTGGCTATGATCATGCCATTGGTTTTTTAAAAGGGGGTTTTGCTGCATGGAAAGCAGACGGGCGGGAAGTTGATACAATTCAAACGGTGCCGGTCGAAGAATTTGCGCGAGCCAAAGCAGAAAATTTGCAAACCCTCGTTCTTGACGTTCGCAAGCCAGGCGAATTTTCAGCAGAGCACATTGCCGGGGCTATTCATGCGCCACTGGATAATATCAACGACAGTATGACACGCGTGGACAAAGACAAAACGTACTATGTGCACTGCGCAGGTGGCTACCGATCTATGATATTCGCATCAATTTTAAAAGCTCGCGGCTACAACAACCTGATAGATGTTGCCGGTGGCTTTTCAGCAATTAAGTCGTCTGGAAAATTTGAAACAGATTATGCTTATCCGAAGACTTTATTATAATCATAGCGATATCTGTAAAATGTAAAAATCCTATAGTGCTCTGTCTGGTCCTGAATCTTAATACATAAACCTTGTATGTTGACAAAGCGTGCGAGGTTTTCTTTTAAGTGACTCAGACTTTTAAAATCTTAACGTTTTAAAACTTGCACACTTCCCAAAAATCTCCTACATTTGCGGCTCATTCTTTTTACTCACACCTGTTCCTTGAGAGGGGTGCCGCTATGTTAATACACGCTTAAGACTTATATCTCCGGCTTTCAAAGCTTCCGTTCTCCGGTAGTAATGCGCCGCCTTGTGCGCCACGCTTCCACGACTATTTTCCTTTGTACAATTTCTTTTTAAAAGCTTTGTGCTTTTCGTGCACAGCAGCCTTTCGGCGTATTGCGTTTTTAAGCGGTGCGTGAGAATGTTGTTTCTGCATTTTAAAAGCATAGAAAATGTATTGTCATTCTGAGCAACGCGAAGAATCTACGTCAAAAGTTCTCGCGCTGGACACTTTGCTGTAGATATTTCGCTACGCTCAGTATGACAACTTACAAAATATTGGTATTTGAATTATGAGTGAAGAAATCGAAGAACTCGAAGAGCATTCGCGCGTGCGGCTGTCCACGCTGCGGCGCATGTTCCCCTTTTTTAAAAATCACCGCAAGGCGCTGTGGTCGGCGGTCGCCATGGTGCTGGCGCGAACGGCGATTCTCGTCGGGCTGCCGCTCGTCTTCCGGCAGATGATTGATACGGCGGTGCCGAGCGGGCGCGTGAGCGTGGTGCTGATGGTGGCGGGCGCGTACCTGGCGCTGCTCGTGGCGCAGGGCGTGCTGGAATATTTCCAGTCGCTCGTGGTCGGTTTTATGGGCATCAGCATCGTGAATGACATCAAGCAGCAGCTCCTGCAACACATTTTCACACTGAGCATCCGCTTTTTCGACCAGAATAAAGTCGGCAAGCTCATCTCGCGCGTGGAGTCTGATACGCAGCGGCTTTTTACGGTTTTTTCAACCGTCGGGCTGCAGCTTTTGTGGGCGTCGCTGATGATCCTGATTTCGCTTGCCGTGATGTTTGCCATCAATTGGCGGCTCGCGCTCTACGTGCTGGCGATTCTGCCGGTGTTTGCGGTGTGCGGCTTCATTATATTTTTTAAAATGCGCCCGCTTTTTAAAAAAGACCGCGAGCTCTACGCTAATATCACGGGTTTTCTCGGCGAACATATCCCGGCGATTATTCTTTTAAAAAACCTGAATAATCTGAACTGGTCGCGCGCGAAATTTGAAAAAATCAATCAGGAGCGTCGCTGGTTTACCATCAAAATCGAAGCGCTGGAAACGGTTTTCTGGTTTGTAATGCTCGTAATGCCGGTGCTGGCGATTGGCGCAATTCTTTGGCAAAGCGCGCTGTGGATTGAGCTTGGCGCAATCTCCATCGGCACGGTGTGGATGTTCGTGCAATACGTGCAGGCGGCAATTCACCCGCTGTTCCTGATTTCCGAGCAAATCACCGAACTTCAGAAAGCGCTTGGCTCCGCCGAACGTATTTTTGAAATTTTCGACACCGAACCCGAAGTGAAAGACCCACGCGAGCCGCTTCCTGCAAAGGAATTTACGGATTCGCTCGATTTTAAGGCCGTCACCTTCGGCTACAGCCCCGAAAAACTCGTTTTAAAAGACGTCACTTTTTCCATCAAACGGGGCACAACCGTCGCCATTGTCGGCGCAACCGGGGCCGGAAAAACAACGATAATTTCGCTGCTTGCGCGCATGTACGACCCTTTAAAAGGCGCAGTAACGTTGGACGGCACAGACCTGCGCAAATTCCGCCAGGCAGACGTGTGGGCAAAAATCGCCTTCGTCATGCAGGACATTTTCCTATTTCCCGGCACCGTGCTCGACAACCTCCGCGTGCTCCGTACTGACATTCCCGACGCGCAGGTGAAGGCCGCCGCGCGCGCACTCGGCGTGGAAGAATACATCAGCCACATGCCCGACGGCTACCAGACCATGCTCGTCGAGCAGGGCAACAACCTGTCCTTCGGCGAACGCCAGTTATTATCATTTGCGCGTGCGCTTGCATTCAATCCAGAAATCCTGATAATCGACGAAGCAACGAGTTCCGTAGACCCATACACTGAATCCAAAATACAGGCATCGCTCAACGAGCTTTTAAAAGGTCGCACCGCCGTCGTCATCGCGCATCGCTTGTCTACAATCGTCAACGCCGACAAGATTTTAGTCATGGAACACGGGCAATTGCAGGAGGAAGGCACGCACGAAGAGTTGATTTTAAAAGGCGGGATTTATGCGAGATTGTATGCGCTGCAGTCAAGTGAGGGTGTGATGGCGGGGTAATGTTTTTTTTAACTAGGTCTTAAAAAAAGCCCATTTTAGAAATTGTCATTCCCGCGCAGGGGGAATTCACGCGGCAAAAGGACTAACGCGAACATCCAACGCCGGGCGGTTTGAAACCCGCCCCTACAAATACAAAAGAAAATTCTCCGTAGGGGCAGCTTTTAAAGCTGTCCGTGCGTCAAACGGACGCGTGAAAAGAATCTCTGACGTAGATTCTTCGCGCTGCTCAGAATGACAAACGTTTTTAAAAAAATGAAGATAGATTCCCGCCTACGCGGGAATGACAATACGAAATTTAGTTTTAAAGAATACAAAAACACAATGTTTACCTATTTCAAATGGTTCTTCCAATTCTGGAAAACCAGCGCGTTTGGGATGATATTTCTGACGCTTTATACGATTATCACCATCGCGTCAAAAACGCTGCTGCCGATACTACTCATGTACGTGATAGACGCCATGACGGGTAATGCGCGTATGGACGTTATTGCGCGGTGGATTGGCGGCATCGCGGGCTCGCTGGCGGGCGCGTCGGTCTTTGCGCTGATTGGCGTGTACGTGACGTTTGGCCTGGTGAATGAATTTCTCACACGGACTCTACCGCTGTGCCGCGCGTTTTTGAACGGGAAATTCATCGCGCAGATTCGCCAGCGGTATTTCCATGTTTTTTCGGAAAAGGGTTTTCACTTTTTCCAGCAATACCGCACGGGCGACCTGATGACGCGCCTCACCGACGATATTGACGGGCAGTGGGACCGCATTGGCTGGTACACGTGCTCGGGGATTTTTAGGCCGTTTGAGGCATTCCTCATTCTCGCGTTTTCGCTTGGTGTGATGTTTTATTATTCGTGGGAGCTCACGCTGTGGAGCTTTCTGCCGCTGCCGTTTTTGATGTTTATTCTTTCAAAAACAGAAGACAAAATGGTGCGCTACACCGATGAAAAGCAGAAGGCGATTTCCGAGTGCAACGACGTGCTGGAAGCATGCTTTTCCGGTATCCGCGTGGTGAAAAGTACGCTGAGCGAGGACGACCAGCTGCGCAAATACCAGGACGTTTTAAAAAACCGTGTGGAGCGCGAAAAGGACTTTTTAAAAATCAACCAGCTCATGCTTTTCTGCTCGATGCTGGTGAATCACACGGGTTCGATTATCGTGATTTTCGTCGGTTCGTATTTCGCGATTTCGGGTTCGCTCACGCTCGGCACGTTCCTGCTTTTCATCATGTACCTGGAGCGGCTCATCGAACCAATCTGGACGCTGAGTTGGTTTTACGCGTCGTCAAAACAGGTTTTCCGGTACGTGGACAGGTTAATTGAAGCGGAGAATTTTCCAAAACCGGCGATAAGGCTGACTTTTAAAAAGGACGCCGAAACCGCCGCGATTTCTTTTAAAAACGTGAATTTCAGCTACACGCCCGGAAGCCGCGAAGTTTTAAAAGATGTGAGTTTTGATGTGGCAAAAGGCGAAGTTGTGGCAATTGTCGGAACGGTCGGCGCGGGCAAAACAACGCTGCTGGAGCTCATCGCGCACAATCTCCATCCGACTGACGGCGACATCTGCATCGGCGGCAAAAGCATCGCAGCAATGAGCACTGACGAGCTCGCACAGTCGGTCGGATATGTGCGCCAGCAGTCCGTGCTTTTCAGCGAAACCGTCCAGAATAATATCCTGCTGGGCAATTCTTTTAAAAAGGAAGAAATCGAGTCCGCGCTGGCGACCTCCATGCTTGGGAGCGAAATCGCCAGAATGCCCGCCGGCCTCGAAACCGTCATCGGGCAACGCGGCATCTCCCTCTC
>DASPKH010000049.1:0-3771 GCA_035628175.1 Patescibacteria group bacterium | reverse complement strand
AGCTCGATCGCGTCACTGTATTTGCCCTGCCTGATCAGCTGGTCGCCTCGTTCACGGTACGAACGGCTTTCACGCTGTTGAGCGTCGGCTATGCCCCAGGACAACACGAAAAGCAGACAAAATGCTGCAATCTTCCACATATATTTTTTTAAAAATTGTGCTGAGATGATTTTTAAAAGCAGTATAGAGATGATATCACAAGCCTAACTGTTTGTAAAGAAAATTTACGATACTTATGTTCCAGACATAGAAAATTCTTTTAAAAGTTTAGTACTGCTATACTTACAAACAAAAAAAAGCAGCAACTATTACAGCTGCTGCTTTGAGAAAAAGTGCCCGGAACAGGAGTCGAACCTGCACGTCCTTGCGAACACTACAACCTGAATGTAGCGCGTCTGCCAGTTCCGCCATCCGGGCATTCCCGTATTTTTTAAAGTCTTTTAAAAAAATTTTGTGCGGAGAGGGAGGGATTCGAACCCTCGATAGGATTGCTCCTATGGCAGTTTTCGAGACTGCTCGATTCAACCACTCTCGCACCTCTCCGTGTCTTTTAAAGACTGCAAATATACGGAGAAGGTGGGGTAATTTGCAAAAAGAGTTTTTATAATAACTATTTCGCGTAATAGTGAATGAGAGTTTTGCGGGTATGCCGAAAGCTTTTGGATTCGTATTGTACAATACCTATGTTGTCAGCAATATAAATGTTGTTTCTCACATTATATTCTTTTTCAATTTTTGGACGATTTGGTGGTATTAAGACCAGGATAAATTGACCATCAACTTGAAAAGAATACATAGGAACAGATTTTTCATCAAGGCTAAATTGCATTGTTTCGTTTTTCCTACCCTTTAAATTTATATCATATTCAACTTTTGCATTAACCATTTCATTATTTTCAATCAAGAGCGGAAAATCATTTCCATTATAGTTTTATTAAGTATAGCCCACTCTTTTTTACTACAATCTGCAACTTCAACCCATTCATGTTTTAAGCAATCGCAAACGCCAACGATATTTTCAACGGAGTTTGCTAAAAGCATATACACTCTACTTCCCGCAACGGCATAATATGTTGTATCAGTTTTTACAGAATCATCTTTTAAAAAACTATGATAGGTAATCATTTCAAACGCCTGCCTGCCCCCTACATTTTTCATTCCACTCACAAAGCTTGAGTCAATTCCTTCGCTTTCTGAAATCACATTTCCACTCTCATCAAGTAGTGTCGTATTATAAATCCAGCAATTTCCCACTTTCAGCATCATTGCATTCTCAAGCGAGCTATACGGTATTCGTAGGTTGAAAATGTTCCTACAGGAACTGTAACGGAGGCATTTGTCGAAATGAGCTGCATTATTCCACCGTCGGGTGCTGCATAGGACGAGTTAGCCTGAGCCGGATAACGGAAGAGAATTCCCTCAACTCCATTATACCCAAACCACACGCCATCCTGCTTATATTGAAGAAGCTCCAGTTTTTCCTTATCAAAAAAACTATTCAGTATATACCACGTCGAACCATTGATAGTTGTATCCCGAAGTACTTTTATAGGTATAGAGATTTGTTGTCCAGCCATTTGCTGACCATTCGAATCAATCACAAATGCTTTGTAATTCCATTGGTTACCTACTTTAAGCGGCATAATAACGCCAGTCTCCTCAGGTTTATTTTCTATGGAACCCTCACACCCAAGAATGCAATACAGCAGACGATACAAACAAAACACCCTTTGAAATTCATACAGCTAGCTCACAAATGATGATAAATTTGAAAAATGATGAATCAAAATAATATTTTTTGTTTGAATTATACTTATTCTTTAGCAGGATCCATACTAAATCTAGCCCGGAGCACAAGGGGTGAGCCATTTTTTAGGACTGAGCTACATATAATTTCCCCCTCAAAAACACTTCCCTTTTTAAAGATCCTCACTTGAAAATTATCGACATTTCCACTCAATTCCATTGGTATGATTTCCTCAAATTGTGAATCACTCACATACACAATCTTTGCAGCATTTTTTAAAAGTGGGTCAGCAGGATTGCCGGAAAGCGATGAGAATTCACCATTAGCACAAAGCGAATCAGAGCGAAAATAAATGCTATTCAGACAGTTCGGTGAGTTATTTCCTGTTACGTTCTGCAGTTCCGTTTTTATTACAAAATAAGGTTCTGTGTTACTTTTAAAAACGTCACATTGGAATTGATTTTTCACAATTTCTAAGGGTTCGGCTATTCCGTTTACTTCAACGGAAAATGCAATTTGTTTTTCGCTTACCGTAATATTCTCCGGCATCTGGTATTCGCGCGGTACGTTAATTACGGACGAATCCTGGCAGGAAGTCAAGATAATTATCAAGCAAAACAAACTATTTTTAAAAGTACCTTTCATTTTAAAAGCTCACATTGACGCCGTACGAAAAGCCAAGTTTCCGGGAATTATCCCACAAACCGTCCACGTTATACAGCAGCATACTCCCTTCCGCAGCAATCAGAAAGGCAACACGGCTTTCAGGCACAATTTTAAAACCCAGCAGGCTTTTGCCAAGATAACCCGTCTGCGCAGCACCAGCGAAAATCTGTGTGAATGGAACAATTACATTTTTAAAACCAAAAATCTCAGTTTCAGGAAGGGAAAATCTGTAGGTTATGCCACCATACCAGTATAATGGATTTTGGCGGACTGTCCAGTTATGTCCGTTGATATTTTTGATATACTCCTGCGCGAACTGCTCCTGTCCAGATTCTAAGCCTATTGAGTGATTATCAGAAAGTTTGTAGAACCCAGCAACAGCCTGATTTTTGAGAAGCTCAGTCTGAGCAGCAACAGAATTTTCAGGAAATGACGTAGCTATTATCGAGCGCATTTCTATGGAAAAATCACGCTGCATTTCCACTTCAAATGTTTGTTTTAGATCAGGAATTTGGAACATATTTTCCTTTGAATAAGTGTTTGCAGGATGTGACTTTAATGATTTCGGGTCAGAAATATTGAGATTTTTAAAATCACTTTGTGCAATAACGGCAATCTGTTTTTTTAACATACTGTCTTCAGTTCTTTCCTGTAGCATTTTTTGCGCTTTTAATGAATATGAAGGTACATCATTCGAAATGCCATTAGTTATAATGCTGTTATTTTTGCTTTTTGAAAACTCATCTTTAGTATTTTTTTCGCTAAGATTTTTAATGAAAATTGACAGACTATCATTGTCTGTTTTTTCTATAATGGTCTTCACATCAGAAGCTTTGTAATCGGACTGTACAGAATTTCTAAAAGGTGCACTGACTTTGTTTTCGAAATAATTATTAGTAAAGCCAGCGAATATCCCAACAGCCACAAGAGCTGATAAAAGCGATGTCAGCGCGTAAGGCAATAGTTTTAAAAATACGCCACTACTTGCAGCAACTGCACCCGATAGAGGTGCATTCGGAGCATGAACCGGTAAGGGCAAATCATAACCAAGCGCACCAAAAATTGCTCCTGCGGCCTGTGCCGGTGGCGTAAGCGCCGAACGCTCTTTCTGCATAGCAGCACGCAGCTTCGTATGCTCATTGAATTCGCGGCGGGCATCGTGATTGTGAGCGAGTTCGCCGAAGAGAATATCCTCGCCCACTTCGTCAAGCTCACCGTCAAAATATTGCTGTAATGCGTTTTTGTAGTGCATTTTATCTTTTATAAGAATTTACTTTGTTAGGTCCGCCAAGTACGGCGAAAGAATATTCCTGATTTTCTGCTTCGCGCGCCATACACGATTTTTTAAAGCGGGGATC
>DASPKH010000048.1:0-5797 GCA_035628175.1 Patescibacteria group bacterium | reverse complement strand
AACGCGGGTTCTACGGGATTGATTTACGACTGTACCTGTATTGTAACACAGGAGGTCAAAATGGGCTTTTCAAAGTATAAGCGCGGTCGCGTATGGTGGTGTAAATTCTATGACCCTAACACTGGTGAATCATTCCCCTTTTCTTTAGAAGTCAAGGATGAAACCGCCGCACAATTAAAAATATCGGATTATGAAAAGTTGTGGGTTTTAGGTCAATTCAATCCGGCAACAGATGTAAAAGACATTCTATATACGGTCGCAGTTGCTAATTACTTGGATGCTAAAAAGGAAGAAGGCTGCCGCAAGAACACGCTTTCAACGTACAGCGAAACACTTTCCATGTTAGGACGCACCTTACCACCTAAAATAGCTTTAAAAGCGGTTTCTGCAAGTAGTATAAATAAATTCTTGTCAAGTTTTAAACCTGTGACTGCCGGGAAACACTATCGCCAGATTAAAGCCTTCCTTATATTCTGCACAGATAAGCAATTAATCAAAACCAATCCTCTACTGAACATTAATGCTCCGCGTACCTTGCAGAAACTACCGAAGTATGCCAAGCCTCAGCAGTTTGAAGCATTTTACTCTGTAATTCAGAATATACCGCGTCGTAACCTATTTGAGACAATTGCATTGAACGGATTACGCAGGAATGAAGCTAATTACATACGATGGGAATCTATCTATGAAGATACCTTCACGGTTACGAACTACGATGCGTTTTCAACGAAGAGCGGACGCGAAAAGACTCTACCAATACTGCCACGCCAAAAAGAGATATTTGCTGAACAATGGGAGCTTCAAAAGGATAATCCTTCGCCTTATGTCTTTCCCAATGAAACTGGCGTACCTACAAGTGGTCATACTATTACTCAAAGCTTCGACTATTATAGAGAGCGAGCGGGATTGCCTAAAGGATTCAATTTAAAAGCATTGCGACACATGGCAGGCTACCTACTCGCAAAAAACGGAGTCTCATTGTCTGTTGCGGCTCAAATCTTAGGACATACTAACCTTTCTACAACTGAGATATATTCGCAATTAGCGGCGAACGAACTGGCAGAAGCCATGCAGAACATCCAAAACGCAATCAGAAAGTAAAAATATATCAACCAACCGAGGCTATCTCAGCATTTATAAAAGTGCCGGGGTAGCCTCACATTTTGGTTTTGGGATGGGATGGGTATAGCAGGGTAGCGAAATTTTAGAAAATTGAAAATTTGACTATATTTACCTTGCTTTATAATTCCAGACTTTATAATTCCAGACTTTATAGTCATTAATGAGTACTAAAATGGAAAATTTACACGAACATTGGAACCGTATCTATTCTACAAAGCAACCGAATGAAGTTAGCTGGACTCAGGATGTACCAAAGACTTCGCTTGAGTTTATAGGTAGCTTTAATTTGTCAAAGGATGCACGTATTATTGATATTGGCGGTGGCGATAGCAAGCTTGTAGATTTCCTAATTAACGAAGGATTTACAAATCTTACGGTATTAGATATTAGTGAAAATGCCTTAGAACGTGCTAAAGCAAGACTCGGCACAAAAGCAAACTTAGTACGGTGGGTTGTGAGCGACGTAACCGAATTCACACCAGAGACGCGCTATGATGTTTGGCATGACCGAGCAGCCTTCCACTTTCTGACCACCGAGGGGCAAATACAAAAATATCTGTCAATAGCGCGAGAAGCTGTACACAATAACGGGTTTGTAACGATTGGTACTTTTTCAACTGATGGCGCAAAAAAATGTAGCGGATTGGATGTAAAGCAGTATGATGAGGTGACTTTGACCGAAGAACTTAAAAAAGGTTTTGAAAAAATCCGTTGTATCACAGAAGACCATATTACGCCCTTTAATACAAAACAGAACTTTTTATTTTGTAGCTTTAAAAGGTATGTGAACTAAAGTTACTGCTAAATTTATCGTGAATCGTTGTAAGGGTTATCTATATATATTGTGGATAACCTTTTCACATTATATCAGCATAAACAGCACAAAATAAGGTAGTAATATCCTAATTTCTTATGGCGTAATATTTATAAGGGGGTGTACCATATATTCTTTTTCGTAATCCGATTATATTTAGTATGTTGCGGTTACTGAAAAATACGATTAACCACGATTAACGCCACGCATACACGATGCCTTTAAGCTGGAACGAGATAAAGACCCGCGCAATACAATTTTCTAAGGAATGGGAAGACGAAACAAGTGAAGATGCTGAAGCAAAATCCTTTTGGGATGGATTCTTTAACGTGTTCGGTATATCCCGACGCCGTACCGCATCGTTTGAAAAGCCTGTAAAGAAGCTGGATAATAAACAGGGCTTCATAGACCTACTGTGGAAAGGCGTAATACTTGTAGAACATAAGTCAAGGGGTCGTGACCTTGATAAAGCTTTTCAGCAAGCAAAAGACTATTTCCCCGGTCTGAAAGAGCATGAGCTTCCCAAGTATATTCTGGTATCGGACTTCGCAAAGTTTCGCCTGTATGACATTGAGCAGGGCAAGACGGACGAGTTCGCGCTCGCTGACTTTGTAAACAACGTTCACCTGTTCGGATTCATTGCAGGGTATGAAAAGCGTACCTATAAAGAAGAAGACCCGGTAAACATCGCGGCAGCTGAACTCATGGGCAAGCTGCATGACCGATTAGAAGAAGTTGGCTATAAGGGTCACGCGCTGGAGGTATATCTTGTTCGCTTGCTATTCTGTCTATTCGCAGATGACACGGGCATATTTGAAAAAGGGATATTCGCTGAATATATAGACAAGAATACACGCGAAGACGGTAGTGACCTTGCTATGCACTTGGCGCAGTTATTCCAGACGCTCAACCAACCGCGTGAGTCCCGTAGCACAATCCTTGATGAACGTCTCCAGCAATTCCCCTATGTAAACGGCAAATTGTTTGAAGAAGTCCTCCCTATCGCTGCTTTTGACAGTAAGATGCGTGAAATGCTGTATGATGCGTGTGGTCTGAACTGGAGTAAGATTTCGCCAGCGATATTCGGTTCAATGTTCCAAGCGGTAATGAACCCGAAAGAACGCAGGAACCTCGGTGCGCATTACACTTCTGAAAAGAACATTTTAAAAGTAATAAAGCCCCTCTTCCTTGATGACCTGCACGCTGAGTTTGAAAAGGCTAAAGGCAACCGGAATAAACTGCGTGACCTGCATAAAAAGATTGCCGAGCTACGCTTCCTCGACCCCGCTTGCGGATGTGGAAATTTCCTGATTATTACCTACCGTGAGCTTCGCCTGCTTGAAATACAGATTTTAAAAGAACTGAATAAATATGGCGAGATGGCGGCAGACATCAGTACTATCGTCTGGGTAGATGTGGATAGGTTCTACGGCATAGAATACGATGAGTTTGCTGCACGTATCGCAGAAGTAGCGATGTGGCTTATAGACCACCAAATGAATACGCTCGTATCGGCTGAGTTTGGTCAATACTTTGTACGACTGCCATTAAAAAAAGCTGCTAACATTGTACACGGGAACGCGCTGCGTATTGATTGGGAGTCGGTAGTATCAAAGGATGAACTACATTTTATTATTGGCAACCCTCCTTTCATTGGCGCAAAATTTATGAACGATGCGCAGCGTAGGGATGTGGAGTTCGTCATGTTCGATGTTCCTAACTATGGATTATTAGATTATGTTTGCTGTTGGCATATCAAAGCGAGTAGGTTTATACAAAATAGCTCAATCACAGTTGCCTTTGTATCTACCAATTCTATTACTCAGGGTGAACAGGTTGCGCCGCTCTGGAATTATCTTCTATCAAAGAATATCACTATCCACTTTGCCTATCGCACCTTTGTTTGGGATAATGAAGCTCGTGGTAAGGCTGCGGTTCACTGTGTAATTATTGGTTTTGCGGCGTTTGAAAGTAAAAACAAACGTATTTATTTGGCTGTCAATAAAGATACAGTAGAAGTTGTTCCGGCTTCAAACATCAATCCCTATCTGGTTGACGCAAAGAATATCTTAATACCTAACAGACAGAAACCGCTGTGTAACGTACCAGAAATTGCAACAGGTAATAAACCCATAGATGGTGGCAACTATATTTTCTTGGAGCAAGAGAAGGAAGACTTTTTAAAAGCCGAACCATCAGCCGAGAAATACATCCTACCATTTTTAGGCGCAGAAGAATTTATTAATAGTAAGAAACGCTGGATACTATTTTTAAAGAATGCTAATCCATCCGAACTAAAGAGTATGCCTGCTGTGCTTCAACGGATAGAGGCAGTCAGGAAATTTCGGGACGCCAGTTCAAGCTTACCCACAAAAAAGTTAGCCTCAACACCCACGCGATTTCATACTGAAAATATGCCAAGTTCTCCTTACTTGGTGATACCTCAAGTGTCATCAGAAAGAAGAATGTATATACCTATTGGTTATATTATTCCGCCCGTTGTTTGTAGTGATAAGCTCAGAATCATGCCAGATGCAAGCTTATACGCTTTTGGAGTTATGACCTCAATGATGCACATGGCTTGGACGAAAGCAATTACAGGTAGGCTAAAATCAGATTTCCAATATTCAGTTCTTAACGTTTATAATAACTTCCCGTGGGCTGAGAATCCAACTGAAAAACAGATTAAAGCTGTGGAAGACGCTGCACAAAAAGTATTAGATGCTCGCGCTGAATTTCCGAATAGCAGCCTCGCTGACTTATATGACCCACTTACGATGCCGCCAGCCCTTGTAAAAGCTCATCAGTCATTAGACAAGGCAGTTGACCTTTGCTATCGTTCGCAACCGTTCACAAGCGAGATGAATCGGATGGAATTTCTATTCGCATTGTATGAGCAGTACACGGCTCCACTCTTGAAAGAAGACAAGAAGAAAAAGAAATCTGTGGTTTCAACAGAATAAATTTCATAAGATTATAATATATGAAAATCTTATTAACAATTGGAATAATTCTGGGATGCTGTATTATCGGTGATAAAGGTTGCAGCATTTTCTAATTATGAATATCAGTAAACTTGAACGCTTATAATTCCTCCACACACAGCCTGTAATGCCTCAAAGACCTCTCGCCCTTGCTTGAGGTAGTGCTGAATATTTGCGGCTGTTATACGCGGTTTTTGCGGCTGTTATATTTCCGCTTTTATCACTGTTCTTTCACTGTTATTCCATTGGAACTGGGTTGAAATCTTGACGTATATTGACGTATATTTTTAAAAGGGTTTTTGCCACTTTATCACATTTCTTCCACATTTTCCAGCGAAAATCCTATCATGTTTCTTTCACGTTTTCAGGCTCGAATTTTGTCATCTTTATCACTGTTCTTCACTGTTATTTGTAATTGATAATTATCAAATATATCTTATTTTTCTCTTATTAAATCCCGCTTTTCCCCTCGCATTTTTTATAACATATTATAATATAATTTAAGGACATTTCGCGACATTTATTTTCTCATTTTTTCCAATATATCGTAATATAATCTTGTAACTTTTTGTGACATTTATCCGAGATTATCTGCATTTTAAAACGGGACATTTCGGGACATTTAAAATCCCCTTTCAGCTATATCCCTTGTACGGACATAGAACTCTTTATTCGTGAAGTTGTAGTATAGTGCGTGCTTTCACCACCATCAGCTGATTTAACACAGGCAACCGCGATTAAGGAGGTATTAATATTGTTTTGCCGCACGCAAACTTCGTACGCTGATGCTTAAAAGTCCAGACTGACCTCAAAATCTATACAAACTGGTTCCTGACTATTGGCTTCCATAGGTTAAAACTTTTTATTCGCAATTTAT
>DASPKH010000047.1:0-5323 GCA_035628175.1 Patescibacteria group bacterium | reverse complement strand
CATATCCTCCTGCTAGGGCCAAGAACCTTTTCATCCAGGGCTGAGGTGCTAGCGTATCATACTCAATAATTTTATCGACCACATTCTTTCCTTCTGCCAGACTGCTAACCGGGATCCGTCCAATATGAATTTCACTCAGGTAATCATCCCCATCAAGCAGTGTATACCAGTAATCGCTGACTGGCTTTCCAAAGACAGGAACAAAATCTGTCT
Source organism: Patescibacteria group bacterium (assembly GCA_035628175.1). Lineage (GTDB taxonomy): Bacteria > Bacteroidota > Ignavibacteria > Kapaibacteriales > DASPKH01 > DASPKH01. The sequence goes on along the minus strand of DASPKH010000047.1, from coordinate 5,110 downwards.
CTACAGCATCAGAAGTAACCTTTCGTGGATCCCATGATGCATCGCCAAACATGATCACATAAGACGGCGCCGGTTTACTCCAGTTTTGATAAGCATAAAGCAGAAAATCTTTGACAGCAAATGGTGAATGTCGCCCAAAACCAAACTCTTTAAAAATGTCTTCAACATCAATTACTGTAACCTTCAGATTTCGCGTGCGGCTTCGGTAATCGCCGAGCCGCTCCGCCTCTGTTTTAAAAGAACCATGAGTAATAATAATAACATCTGCCTGATCAGTGCTTTCTTTCAACCGGGTGCGATTTTGTCGCTGGGCCCTAATAAATTCTATTGCCGAATTATCATTTGCAATAATATTATAATTTTTGTTGACTTCTAAACCAAGCTTTGCAGTGAAATTCCCGCTGTTACCAAGTGCTGTTGTAATCTGGTATTCTTTTAAAACCGGATCAATGACAAATACTCTGTCACTTTTAAAACCCTCTACATTTATAAGCGAGTTTTGTGCAGTGCTTATACTAAAATGCGCTGAACCATTCATTACATGTGGTTTCGCCTGACCCTCAATTGTAATATAATCTACCGCCGATCCATTAACTGTATCAACAACATTACCAGATGGGTCCTGAATCTGCCTCGATTGAAAAGTTATTGAATTATTTCCGTTTTTTAAAAACCGAGGAGGTACTACACCACTTAATACAAAATCCTGCTCCCCATTCAGGCCTACAGAATCAATTGTCTGGTCATTGATTAATAAAGCCAGATTCACATCAGGATTAAACGAACTGTGATTACTAAGAGCATGACCATACAGTCTAACGGTTATCGGCTCATCGGTAGGGAAAATTGGTATTTCAGTTCTGAATTCTTGTCCAGTTTTATAAAAAACTTTCCAGTAAAACCCTTCACCCTGCACCGGGTTTGTGTTATGAATACCAATAGCGTGATTTCCCCGATCATCACCCCAATGATATTCGGTGTCTTTTTCGAAATGATACTGTACTTTTACCTTTGAAATTTCAGCTCCGGAAGTGATTACAGGCATTGGTTTTAAAAACTCCCCCTCTGTGGCTTCGTCATAAGTCAGATAGAAAACCGACTCATTGGTGTATGTATCAAACCATGTTGTATCACCCGCTGCCCGTCTGCCCAGAAAAATAAATTCATCAGCTTCATCAGCAATTGAGTTATTATCATTGATAAAAGCGATGGGGTATTTCTGCCCTTTAAAAATAAGGTGAAAATTATTGAGGGTTTTACCCTTAAAAGCTGGTACTTCGGTCAATACATCACGCATACTGACATGCGCCACGCCATCTCGCGTAGTAGCAAGCCGTACATAGTCTTTTCCGGGATCATACCACGATTTTTCCGCTTTTAAAATATTTTCTCCATGTTTAAAATTATTGGCGTGAAGGAGTGCCGGAATATGTGCCGAATTGACGATATTTTTAAAAAAAGTTTCTTCATGCGTTGCAACCTTTCTATTGCTTTCAGATGGAATTTTCACTCCGAAGTCAACGCTAATTTTTACCGAATCAGCAATTTTCAACACTCCATTTTCAAAAGCATATGGTTGCAATTGCACATGTGCAAGGTAAATTCCACGCTTAATCCCAAGCTTGGCAATTCTCACTGTAGGTACTATGTTTTTAAAAGTATCACCTGTACTTGCTCCTTCCAGCTTTTTAAAACGCAAATATTGAGCACTCACTTTAGGTTCACTTCCAGTTGGAATAGCAATAATATATGACACAGTTTCAAGCACGAGCGAATCAGGCTTTACATAGTCTGTATATTCGCTATTGCGTATTCGCGGTAAGGTGTAAGAAGCAGTTTTTACAAAACCAACATCAGGATTTTTAAAAAGTATTTCCACACCTGAGGGAAGTGATTGAACATGTGAGTATTGCTGAGCGGAAAATGAAATGGCATTCTGAATAAAAAACGCGCAGATAAGCAGAATAATTTTCTTCATAGAAATGTGGCGCGAAAAGTGGTTTCAGTTATAAAATGAGTTCATTCCTTAAAGCAAAAAAGCCGTGCATCTACAAGTGAGACGCACGACTTATAATTTACTGTAAATTTTTGTTTTTAAAACTTATTTTTTTGCAGCAGGGCGGTTCGAAGTTACCGATTCACGTAGGCCAACTACAATTTTCTGGCTGATCTCATCGGCTATCACGCGATTAATGTGATCATTACTTGCAAAGTATTGTGTAATAGCTTCTTCTACTTTAGCGCGCATTGCTTCAGCTGTTCCGCCCTCCAGCGTTTCAGCCAGGCGGTGCATGTCATGCGATTGATCTTTAAGTGTATCGAGCTGGCTGCGGCTTGCATCTTCCATCTTCTTGAGCATCTTATCCATACGCTCTTCGCCTTCAGTATACAGGAGCACCACACCCAGAAGTGCAAGAAGAGTAAACTCAAGAAGGATAGCAAAAAGGATAAGCGATGGACGTGTAGCCGGAATGAATTTTAGACCGCGAACACCTACGGCTATAATTAGGAGTGCCGCACCAAGATATGCCATTCCCGTTACGAAATTTGAATATGTCTCGGTAAAATGGTGTGACATATAAAGACGAAGTCCTGAAAGGATTTTAAATCGATTTTTGCTGTATCCGCGCGCTTCTTTAATGTCAACAATTTCTTTTGAAACGAAATCAGAAAAGAATTCTCTGATACGAAGATAAAGGCCTTCGTTACGGAAAGTAGCAAGATCTGTTTCATCATCGAATACATCATCAAAATGTATCACACGCGTTCCAGCCTGCTCTTCAGCCTCAGGTATTGTACGCTCCCACACGCGGCGGAAATTGCGCGCTACGATATTTCTGTCCATATTGGCAAGATCTTTATCTGGCATTGTAAGCATTTCTACAATATCATCGCTAAAACCAGTCTGGAGACGAATTTTTGCTTTTGTATGCTCGATCTCGCGGTGAAATTTTGCTGAAATGTAGCCGATTGATGGTGGCATTAAGATTGAAAGCAAGGTTGCAAGTAAAATACCAAAATTCAGAGAAAGAATAGAAAAGCCATAAGACTCAAGAACAATCGGCTCCTCTCCTAATTTTGTTCCTGCTTTTACATACCACTCACCCGGTGCCTGATGTGCTGCTTCCTGACCTTCCCTTACTTCTGTAGCATTTTCAATAAGTTGCCCGTTTGGCCCAACGCCATAAGCCATTACTTTTCCATCCTGATCATTAAAATCAAGGATGTAGTCACTTGGCGCTTTCTGGATTTCACCTGCGTGGAAAAACTGGGAGCCAACAAACCCCTTAATTAACCCCGGAACAGCTATCTTATGGAATGCAATTGAAAATAATGCTATCATGAGCAAATAAATGGCCACATGATGAAACTTTGTGTCGTACTTGTCGTGAGCTGCTTTTGTGAACTGATTGTCTGGACTCATAGCAAACTTTTCTCCGTTATAACGAAAAATAGAAAATTATTGATAGTATAGAATAAGCTGTAAAGAAGGGTTTGTATTGCTGCTCCTCTAATTTAGAATAATTTAAAGATATTCGCAAATATCAATTGCATATACTGTAGCCTGCAAATTAAGGTTTCACGCCGCATTTTGCAAACTTTTTTATCGTAAAAACCGAGAATTGGTCAAAAGGCTGTGATTTTGAATGCCGGAAGTAAGTTTTAAAAATATCCCCTGCTGTTTATGAGCAGTCTGACATTTAACTTATGTAATGAGGTAATATATTGGTCCAGAGGCAGTTAAGATAAGATTGTATGTCAAATTTCCATAGTGGACGTGCAAGCGAATTCATAAATTGTACGTTTTAAAAATATTTTTTCAAAAGCCGTTATTCTTTCATAAAAGCTTCATTTTCACTTTTACAAAATTTTTCGTAATTTCACATTATGAAAAGCAAAGCAACTATAGCAAATTTTTCTCTGGCAAACCGGGGTACGATCCGGGGCAGCGCTTTTCTTAGTTGCCTGGCACAACGTCGCGCTCTACTTACCTTCCTGCTTACAACAGAAATCCCTTCCTTTTAGAAAAGGCTTCAATACATTTATAGCTTTGTAAAAGAAAATCTTTTTCGCTACTCAACTTTTTTTTAAAATCGGGCGTTTGAACTCAGGCGCTCCGCTTCAATTTGCACATTCCTTTAAAACAGAATATTTATCGGAGAAACTATGAATTCGTCTTCTCAGAATGTTGAAATTATGACTGATGCTGATAATTATACACCGCGCTATCATGTAGGTGCCGACCAGGTTTTTGATGAATTACGCAAGCATATGCTCGTAGACGGGTTTGACCTTGTGCTCGACCTTGAAAACAGCCATGGATCTATTATTAAGGATGCCCGGACAGGCAGGGAAATGGTAGACTTTTTCACTTCCTTTGCCTCAATGCCGATAGGATTTAATCATCCGAAGCTCACCGACCCGGCGTTTGTTGAATATCTCGGCAAACTTGCCGTGAATAAGCCGTCAAGCTCTGATGTGTACACTGAGCCTCTTGCAACCTTTTTGAAAACTTTTTTTAAAATTGCCGTTCCACCAGCTTTCAAATATGCATTTTTTATCGACGGAGGTGCACTTGCCATAGAAAATGCTTTAAAAGTTGCTTTCGACTGGAAAGTTTTAAAAAATTTCCGCAAAGGTTATACTACCGAACGCGGTCAGCAGATCATTCATTTTAAGCAGGCGTTCCACGGCCGCAGCGGCTATACAATGTCGCTTACAAATACTGATCCTGTAAAAACTGCATACTTCCCGAAATTCAACTGGCCTCGCGTACATAATCCCGGCTTGAAATTCCCTTTAACAGAGGAAAATCTACAGGATGTAATCCGCCAGGAAGAGATTTCCATTTCACAGATTATGGAAGCCTTTAAAAATAATCAGGATGACATTGCGGCAATTATCCTTGAGCCGATACAGGCTGAGGGTGGCGATAATCATTTCCGTCCAGAGTTTTTAAAACGCCTACGTCAGATCTGCGATGAGCAGGAGGCGCTCCTGATCTTTGATGAAGTGCAGACAGGTGTTGGATTGACAGGGACAATGTGGGCGCACGAGCAGCTTGGCGTGACTCCGGATATTATGGCATTTGGTAAAAAAATGCAAACCT
>DASPKH010000046.1:0-7917 GCA_035628175.1 Patescibacteria group bacterium | reverse complement strand
GTGTACCGGCTTGGCGCGTTGGCGCAGATCACGTCGAGCTTTTGCTCACGCGCAAATTCCACCAGCGGACGGTAATCGCGGTAATTGCTCCACACCCGCGCGTCTTTTAAAAAATGCCGCTCGCGGATAAAACCCTGAAGATATTCATTCATCACGTGCTGCACATCGCGGTCAAACATTTCCATCGAAAGCGCGAGATTGCTGCCAAACTGCCCGTGCAGCATTTTTAAAAGCTCATGCTGTACATAGTGCGCTACCGAGTCATTATGCTCCTCGCCGAAAAACAGCACGTCGTACCTCTCCATGTCGGCAGCGATCTCCTGTAGCGACACTTCGCGGCCGAGCTTTGTGGAATAGATTCGGTAGTTTTTGTCGGAAAGGCTTTGCTCCTGTGCGGTCATGATGAGTGGGATGAGGAGGAAAAGGAAAATAGGAGCGAGCTTTTTCATAAAATTCGGATCGTAGTTTTTAAGACCGAATTTACTCCGAATTACTTCAATAATCAAATGTTTCTCCTAAATATAAAATCCCGGTTGCTTTAAAAAGTAAACGGGATTTCTTTTAAAACTATAATAATTATCTGCAAATCTTCACTGAATTGAAAATGTTTGCAATGAGCTCATCATTATATTTTGTGTAACTTATAGGGAATCTAACTAAAAAATTAAAGGTAGCACCATTAGACTCGAGATAGCCGCGTGCCATCACTGACTGAAATTCATCATCATTCCAGTATCCCGTCATTAGAAAGAAATAAACAGGATGCCCATTTACTTCCGCTATTTCACTTCTCTGTATCGTACCTTTATAGAAAGACACAGCCATGGGTTCGCTTAGTTGTTGTGCATAGTGCAGGCCAAGCACTCCTTCCCTTTTGGTGATTTTTACATTGACACTATCTTCATCATCAGAATATTGAATTATGTCTGTTATTTCTTCGAGACTTGGGATGGATCTCCTTTTTAAATTATCAGGGAGCGATAAAGTAAAACATTCGTAAAACGTTTCAGTTTTTAAATTAACCGACACTCTATCCGCGGTTTGAGCGAAGCAGGGCAGAGTAAAAAGAGAAATACAAAAAGCAAGAATATATTTGGTTCGCATTGCAATTAGAATAGAATGGTAAATTTATTAACAAACTTAATATCATCTTCATTACAATCAAATTTATAAATGAAAGATCACATTTGCTCTATAAACCAACTAGAAATTTCTTTTACAACTTGTCATTTAAAACAAGTATGCCTCACTTGAATCGGCGTAGATCAGCAGATGTGAACTTCCATTCCGGTGTTACAATGGTGCCTTCTTCCAGTATATACCACGGGCTGAGCGACGGCGACATCGGGTTTGTAAGGATTTGTATTTCCTGCGCGGGCATGTAGCTTTGTGCCAGCAGGCAGGCCCTTTCACCATGCTCATTTATAGCAACGTCTACCACAATAACCGCGTGCCCGTATGGCTGCTTCTTCTCAATGAGTACGTCGCCCGGCTGCACGTCGCGGATATTTTCCACAGGCGCCATCTCGTCGTGGAGTGACGTGGTATTGGCGTAGTTAAAAATATGCTCCAGGTACTTCCAGAAAGCAGTATACGACGTGTCGCCGCGCACGTATTCCCCGTAGTAGCGCGGTTTGCCATCAGAAACAAAGTTGAAGTGTATGGCGTCGTACTGCCTGTTTTTAAAAAGATATTCGGCCCGCAGCCGCATCACGGCATCGGCGCATTGATGCAGGTTTTTATTGCCAATGGGCAGGTCCACCACGCTGACATACACACTGCGATTTGGTTTTTCGTTGCCATCATAATACAAAACAGGGGAGGAGTATGATTTTAAAGGCAACGTACGGAGATACTCTGCGAAGGAGTTTTCACGATGTAATGTACGTATGAATCCCTCCGGTGGAGTAAAACGCTCGTGAATAGTTTTTCCAAGCTCTTCTTCACCGGCATGAGAGTTCTCCGCATGTGGTGGCACGGCATCTTTGCACCCAAACTGAATGAGCGCAAATGCGGCGCAGAGCAAAAATTGTAAGCGCCGGTATGCTGTTTTTAAAAGCTTCTGCCATAATTGTAGAAGACGCAGAGATTGTTTCATCAGGTGCCAGATAATGAATTCAAAAGTTCACAAAACATACCGTTTTAAAAATACACATGTTTGTTTGAATGAACTAATCATATCGCCTTCCATGTAACAAAAAATCCCGGCTGCTTTTTAAAACAACCGGGATTTCTTTGGAAACTCTTTGTAAAAACTATGCATCAGTTTCACTTTCAGCATCATCATTCAGGTTGAGCCCTTCTACTAGCTCATCATCCTCAAAATGCCGATGACGAACAAGCCGCGCTTCAAAGAGGAATATCACATTTTCAGCGATATTTGTCGCGTGGTCGGTCATGCGTTCAATGCTACGAAGTGCAGATATAACTTTTACGCCCGGCTCAATAAGATGTACATTCTGCTGCATCATGCCGATGAGTTCCCGTGTAATGTCTTTTTCAAGATTATCTACGGTATCGTCTGTCGGCAAGATTTGTTTTGCAAGTGCAAGATCGTGATTGATAAATGCATCCAGGCTCGCCTTCACCATGGTAAATGCCGCCTTTGTAATACGCTCCAGACCAAGGCTTTCGCTCATATCACGGCATGTTGGCACATTTTGGCACACGCGCGCTACATCCACGGCCGTGTCGCCAATACGCTCCAGCTCGTTATTGATTTTTAAAGCTGCCAGCAGCAGTCGCAGGTCGCTCGCTACAGGCTGGTGCAGAGCGAATAACCGCTGGCAGTGTTTATCAATCTTTAGATCGAGCTTGTCTACTTTGTCATCGCGCTCTATTACGATTTCCGCAAGCGCTGTGTTGCATTCGAGCATGGAGCGGAAGGCAAATTCTACCTGCTCTTCCACAAGGCTTCCCATGCGGATAAGCCGCGTGCGGACTTTATCGAGGTCATCTTCAAAACTTCTGTGCATTTCGTTTTTTGTTTCGTTTGAATATCGGTCGAACATAGCGTTTTAAAAGTAGTGAAGTATGTTTCCAAATGATAATAGTATCAATTGGCCTTTTTTTTAACTTCTTCCTTTAAAAAACCTTTAGAAATTCTAACCAAATCGTCCGGTAATATAATCTTCTGTTTCCTTTTTTGCTGGGCGTGTGAACATGGTACGTGTTTTATCGAATTCTACCATATTCCCCATGTAGAAAAATCCGGTGTAGTCACTTACACGAGCAGCTTGCTGCATGTTGTGCGTTACGAGAACAATTGTGTAGCTGCTTTTAAGTTCCTGGATTAGTTCTTCAATCTTCGCAGTTGAAATTGGGTCAAGAGCCGAGCATGGTTCGTCCATCAACAAAATATCGGGATTCACTGCAATTGCACGCGCGATACAAAGGCGCTGCTGCTGTCCACCGGAAAGCCCCATCGCCGAGTCGTTCAGGCGGTCTTTCACTTCATTCCAGATAGCCGCGCGCTGGAGGCTTTTTTCAACGATCTCGTCGAGCTGTGGTTTTGTCGGTTTCGTGTTGAGCCGTAAACCGAACGTGATATTTTCGTAGATTGATTTCGGGAATGGGATGGACTTTTGAAAAACCATCCCGATACGCTTGCGAAGCTCCACAACGTCAATATTTGGTGCGTAAATATCAATATTATCCACTTCCACTTTGCCTTCTACACGTGTTCCGTCGATCACGTCGTTCATACGATTGAGCGAACGTAAAAATGTGGATTTTCCGCAGCCTGAAGGACCGATAAATGCCGTTACTTTATTAGAATAAAGATCGGCCGATATATTATGAAGCGCCTGCTTTTTCCCATAAAAAAAGGAAAAGTCAGTAGCGCGTATTTTTGTCTGAAGGTCTTTTGCCATGAAAAATGTATGTTTTTAAATACTATTTTAAAGCGCGACCGCGGAGGCGCGAGCGAATGAAAATTGCAATGAAATTCAGCGCAAATGTCAGTAGCAGCAGCACAATGGTTGTTGCATATTGCAGCGGCATAGTGGCATTCACATCTGGCGACTGCGTGGACAAGACGAACAGGTGATAGCCCAAGTGCATAAACTGGTCGCTTAACTGGTCGGGCAGCTCTGGTAGCGAATAAACCGCGCCAACAAATAGTATTGGTGCCACTTCACCTGCACCACGGCTCACCGCAAGAATGAGCCCAGTCATAATTCCCGTAATGGCATTCGGGAGAACAACTTTCCAGATTGTCTGCCATTTCGTAGCACCGAGGGCTAAACTTGCTTCGCGCAGTTCGCGCGGCACAGCGCGAAGAGCTTCCTCGACGGAAACAATGACAACCGGGAGTGTAAGGACGGCAAGTGTCGCAGCAGCCCAGATGAGCGCTGGCTGGCCCCAGACAATTCCTGTATTGCCGAGTGCTGCATCTGCGCCTTTTCCGACGAACTGAACAAAAAAGCCAAGGCCAAAAAGCCCGAAAACGATGGACGGAACGCCAGCAAGCGTATTCACGCCAAAGCGTACCGATCGCGCGAAAAATGAGTCCTGCCGCGCGTATTCCGTCAGGTAAATCGCCGTCGCTGTTCCGATGGGAACACCCATGATTGCCATGAGGATGACAAGCAGTGCCGTTCCATAGATCGCTGGAAAGATACCGCCTTCAGTATTGTTATTGCGGGGAGCTTCGATGAGGAATTCCCAGGAAAAATGCGGAAGCCCCCCAATAAGGAAATTGCCGAGCATTGAAATCAGTAGGCCGACAATTGCTACAACGGCAAAAAGTGTGATACCGACAGCAAAAAGCCCAATGAGTTTTTTATTGCGTGAGGTTTCGTATGACGTTTGTAAATTTTCAGTGTTCATATTTTAAAGCTTTTAAAAACTTTTTCCTTTCTTTCTAAAAATTACGAACCCTGAAAACGTTTGATAAGGCGCTGTTTCACGTAAATTTCGGTAATTGCATTCATGGCGAATGTGAAAATAAAAAGCAGTACGCCAAGGAAAAAGAGTATGCTATAGTGCTCGGAGCCCCATACAACTTCGCCCATTTCTGCGCCAATCGTTGCAGCGAATGTACGGATCGGATCAAGAATGGTCCATGTGGCTAGTGCCGCATTTCCTGTGGCCATAAGCGCGATCATCGTTTCACCAAATGCGCGCCCGATGCCAAGCAGCACTGCCGCAAAAACGCCGGGAGTTGCCGCCGGTAGGATCACTTTAAAAGCTGTTTCCCATTCTGTTGCGCCGAGGGCAAGCGATGCTTCGCGTAGCGTACCCGGCACAGATGAAAGTGCGTCTTCGGTGAGCGTGAAAATAATTGGCACAATGGCAATTGCAAGGCCAAGTCCGCCGACAAGCGCATTGAGGCGATAGTCTGCTCCGAAAAGATTTTGTACGATTGTCGCAAGCGTCATCATACAGAAAAAACCGATGACGACTGAAGGAAAGCTCGCCAAAAGCTCGATTGCAGGCTTAACAATTTCACGAACGCGGCGATTGGCAAAAAGTGCAACGTAAATTGCAGCAAGGATGCCGAGTGGCGCACCGATCAAAATAGAAATCAACGTTGCTTTTGCTGTTCCGACGAGCAGTGGCAAAAGCCCGAATTTCGGAATTTCAGACACCGGCTGCCAGATAGTGCCGAGGAGGTTGTGCCAGATTGTTTTTGGCGCGACTTCCTCCGGTTCCTCTACTTGTGGGTCATTCCCCACCGTCGGCAGCGGCATATCCTCTACTTCTGGATTGTATGATTCAGCTTCGTCAGGATTTTCTTCTGTTTTCGTTTCACCGCTTGTTTCACCTGTTGGACTTTCTGTAATATCTGCGCCATAAGATTCCGGAGCTTCGCCGGTGGTTGTAGCAGTAGCCTGACTCTCCTCAAGTAGCAGATCAGTTTCGGGATTATACACTTCCGGCTTTAGATCATCCGTTGCAGCCACGCCCGAAGCTCTGTGCTGGTTTTCCTCAAGCAGCAGATCGGTTTCAGGATTATAGACTTCCGGTTTTAAATCATCTTCCGGTGCCGTTGCTGGTGTTTCCGTTGGTGTTGAAACGTTTTCTGTGGCCGGTGTTTCGTCTGTAGAAGTGGAGAAAAGCGATGCAGCTTCTTTAAAAACAAAAATAAAAATGAGGAAAATAAGAAGAATTGAAAAGCTCGCCGTAACTTTAATTGTCGTCTCAGCGATAGTCTCGCCGAGGTAACGCTTTCGCTTTTGAATATTTATCGGCGCCGGGTTTTTCAGCACTTCCTCGCGTGATTCAGTCATGATAGTCAGGTGGTCGCGGTCTGGTTTTTAAAAAGCCTGCCTGCTCGTAAGCAATTAAAGAAGAGCAAAATTATAAAAAAGAAGCCGTAAGAAAAAGCTCAAACCAAAAACGGAGCAGTAGTTTTAGAAATTACCGCTCCGTCTTTTCAAAATTCGCAGTTTTAAAACTTATTTTTTAATTGGGAAATAACCTACTTCTGTTACTACTTTCTGGCCTTCCTTGCTAATCACCCAGTCTACGAATTTTTTCATATCGCCTTCCGGACGGTTTTTTAAATAGAAATAAAGAAAGCGTGAGATCGGGTATTTTCCTGAAAGGATATTTGCCTCTGTCGGCTCCACAAACTGCCCTTTTTCATTACCAACTGCCAATTCCTTTACATCTTTTGCATACGCGGCGCCACCAAAACCAATACCATACTGGTCTTTTGAAATTGCGTTAATAAGGGCAGCTGTTCCCGGCATGTTCTGCGCTGAAGCTGCAAAATCCTTTTTCTGTAAAACATGCTCTTTAAAAAACTCATATGTACCGGAGTTATTTTCACGGCTGTATAGCGTGATTTTTTTATCCTGTCCGCCGACTTCTTTCCAGTTTGTGATTTTCCCCATAAAAATATCCTGGATTTGCTGCATTGTCAGCTTTGAAACCGGGTTTTTCTTGTGAGCATAGATGGCAATACCGTCACGGGCTACGCGCACTTCCACGCCTTTTGTGTTGAATTTATCTTTGAGCTGCTGCACCTCGGCCGGCTTTATGGGGCGGCTGGACGCGCAAATATCTGTCGTTCCGTTGATAAGCGCTGCAATACCTGTTCCCGAACCACCGCCTGTGACCTGGAAGTCAACTTTTTCTTTATTGCGGAAGAGCTCTGTCCAGCGCTGCACGAGGATTACCATCGTGTCGGAACCTTTTATTGTAATTGCTTTTTTCTGGGCATACACATTCACGAAAAATGCACTTACCATACAGAAGATAAGAGCTGCGGCGGTGAACTTTCTTTTCATTTTTAAAAATCTTTAAAAATTGGGTTTAAAAATATTCAGTCATTTGCTGAATCTGTGACGCAAAATTAGCGACACTTATGTAAAATTTAATATTACGATTTGGTAATATTACCACTCATGGTGGTGTTAGCAGAGAAACCTGAAAACTTTATAAGCTTTACAATTCTTATTAAAATTTCTTCGTGTTCAGAGCCTTTAAAAAGGCTGAAAGTACCGATATTAAAAAGGTATTAAAAATGGCTTTGAAGCTTGTTCAGGTTTCAAAATCCACCTATATTTGCTATCTAAGACTGCTTTAGTCGTATTTAATGACAAACTCATCACATGGCTGAAAAATTACATCGTGACGATCATCACTTTAAGATAATCCGCTCGGATATTTGGCGGCTTTTAAGACAGGAGCGTAAGGATATGTGGCTCGTGGTGGCGTATTCCGTTGTCATTGGGCTTTTATCACTCGTAGTGCCGCTGGGCTCGCAGGCAATTATCAATCTTGTGGCACTGGGCGTTTTTACCAACAGTTTCTTTGTATTGTGCATTGCTATCGGGCTAGGCCTGCTGGCAATTGGTGTTCTTTCGGTTTTAAAACATTATGTGACGGATGTACTACAGCGGCGTCTCTTTGTGCATACGGCCTTTGAAATTGGTTATCGGCTTCCACTTATTCAGCGCTCGGCGA
>DASPKH010000045.1:0-3175 GCA_035628175.1 Patescibacteria group bacterium | reverse complement strand
TTTCAGGATAATGCCCGTAGTCTTTTAAAGCATGTCCATAAATCCACTTTCCAACGGCGCACTCGTGGTGCGATACAACAGGCGTTTCGTCCACTTCACCACCATACAGCAGCGCGCGCAGGCGGCTCTTAAAAAGCAAGTGTTTCGCCTTTGCCTGTTCAAAATCGAGTTTTACAGTATTCATTGCCGTCTGATTGTATTTTTAGTAATAATTTTCAGTCTTTAACTAATTCTTTCAGCAAGACCAATTCTAATCCCGTCGAAAAGTAAATATTCAACTGGCACTTTGACTTATCTGGCGTATAAGACAGCCGCGTAATAAGTGCCTCAGCTTTTTCCGACCCGACCTCAAACGATAGAAACGGACGTCTCACCAGATCGTCATTGCGCTTAATACTCCACTGTCCTATCACATCCGAAGGGCTCAGCTTAAAAACCCCGTCTTTTAAAAATGAGTGCTTTTCGGCTTTGGCAAAAATGCTCTCCACATCGCTCCTATTGAACGTGCGGTTATGAACGCGCCATTCCCCCTCGAGATGTTCATCGGTGATTGCATTAAAATCTATATAATACATTAATCTATACTAGGAACGATATGTGGGAAGTAAAGAGAATTACTCTAATTACGTCAGGAAGGAAACAATATTTCATCAGAAAAGTTCGAAATGATCACTATAATAATATTTAAGAATGATTTAAAAGTTATAAGCTTTTGAAAACTAATGTATTGCGACCACACAGTTTTTCTATCTGCATTGATAATATCACCAATACATTTGGTAAAACACTATATCTGTACTGACAGCTCATCACCAAAAGGGGACTTCTGCCAGGAAATTCAGATATACTCGCGCCCGCCTTCGGCCATATTTTAAAAAGCCCGGCGCCAATCGGCTTCGGGCGGCACGAATTAATATCAATGAGCGCCCACACTGATGCCGCACCTGCAATTACTTCCCGTTTTTAAAAACATTGAACTTCCCCGTTGAAAACGACGACTTCACGCTGTCCACCCACGTTTCCACGCCAATCTCGTCATGCACGAAAGCATCTTCCTTCATGCGCATCGCCATCCGCGTCAGCACCCATGCCGACTGCGCCTGCCGCTTATCGTCAAAGCCAAACCCAAGCGACGCCGCGTGCAGCATTGCACTCTCCAGCAGCACGTCACACAGATGCACCGGGGAAAACCTGCCCTGAAAATCCGCCTGTAGGGGCTGAAGTGTAAAGGTGAAATTACCGGGGCCACTTTTAAAAGGAGCTGACATTGTGGGAGTTTTTATAAGAAAATTTTGTTTCTAAAATTTTAGTTTATAAAAAATGTGGCAATAAAAAAGCCGCTTTTACAAGAAAGCGGCTTAAAAATTCACCAACCTTTCGCAATATCTTTAAAATCCGATTTTATACCATTATAAGTATGAATCGTTGCCAATTCAGAAAGAGCAAGTAAAAACTTCTTTTGAGGCGATATGTACGTTAGATTAATCCTTTTTCGTATTTTTTTTCCGCTTCCAGAATTTGAATACCAAAAATCTATATATGGCCCATCACTAGACTCGTTTTGAAAGTCAATTTCATGTATTGAATCACGGACTATTTTCGTTACTTTTTTTGAAATTTTATGAAAAATAATGATTTCAGTTTCTGTAATATGCACATCATTTAAATTGGATATTGCACCATAAATTGCTAGAACGAGAAACATTATGCCTGCAAACCAAATGCTAGCTGAAAGCACGTCCAACTTTATCAAAAAATGAACCAGCGATGCAATAAAAACAAAAACTGACAAAATGAAGAACCCTGAAGTAGCTAAATAGCCAGTAAAATTTGCTTTAAAAACCTTTGTTTCCATTGATCTCTATATTTTGGGATACCACTTGTTAGCTAAATCTTCGAAATCCACTTTTACACTATTATACATATGCTTACTTGGAATTTTCGATAGAGCTATCAGAAATTCGTTTTGATTTACAATATTGTTAAGCGTCACTGTTTCATCATCAAACAATTTCTTTTTTGCAGGATTTTTAAAAGAAAAGTTTATATAAGGCCCTACAGTAGGATTCTTTCCATAGCCTTTTGTATATTGAAATTGGATTTCACGTAAGTTGTTAAAAGGAATGATCTTTTCTCTTTTTGAAATAAGATTAACTACTTTTATGGCGTTTTCTACAATTCGGATTTCTTTAAAATCAGTCGCAAATGGTAAAAAAATCAGCGTGAAAAATACTAAAGTGACAGGAATACTTACGATAACGATTTCCTGACTAAATCCTTTGTCTATTCCCATGAAGACAACCATTGATAAAAAGAACAACCCAATAAATGCCCATATTAGATAGCGAAAAATTGCTACCTTTACATTCATTTTAAGAACCTTCTCTTCCATCATCCTACCTCCCCAAAACCCGCGCCGCATCCTTTGCAAAATACGTCAGTATTATATCCGCACCGGCGCGCTTGATAGACAGGAGCGTTTCCATCATCATACGCTCTTCGTCGACCCAGCCCATTTGCGCGGCGGCTTTTATGGTGGCATATTCGCCGCTCACCTGGTAGGCGGCCACGGGCATTTGAAACGTGTCTTTCACGCGGCGGATGATGTCGAGGTACGAGAGCGCGGGCTTTACCATCACGATGTCGGCGCCTTCAGCCACGTCGAGCGCCACTTCCCGCAGTGCTTCGTCCGAATTTGCCGGGTCCATCTGGTGGCTTTTCCTGTCGCCAAACTTCGGAGTGCTTTCGGCCGCATCGCGAAACGGGCCGTAAAAGCTCGACGCATATTTCGCCGCGTAGCTCATTATCGGGATGTTTTTAAAACCGGCGTCGTCGAGCCCCTGCCGTATGGCACCGATGCGCCCGTCCATCATATCGCTCGGTGCAATAATATCCGCGCCCGCCTCAGCATGGCTCACCGCCTCACGTGCGAGCAGCTCGACGGTCTCATCATTTAAAATCTCGTGAACACCCGGCGCGGTTTCCTTTAAAACGCCGCAATGCCCGTGCGACGTGTATTCGCAAAGGCACACGTCCGTCGTCACCAGCAGCCCGGGGATTTCCGCCTTTATCGCGCGAACCGCCCGCTGGATAATCCCGTGCTCGTGATACGCTTCCGAACCCACCTCGTCCTTCGACTCCGGAATCCCAAATAAAATCACTGACTGAATCCCCA
>DASPKH010000044.1:0-4296 GCA_035628175.1 Patescibacteria group bacterium | reverse complement strand
CAATTACAAATAGAAGTATAAATCTACGATATGAGCGAAAAATTTTGAAAAGAGCTTTAAAAGAACTCTGATGCAGTTCATTATTTTCTGTCATAAGAATGATTACAAAATCCGTATAAATCAGTTTCTGCTAGGGTTAGTTGTTATTATTATTTTGTGTCAGAGAAACGACAACTGCTATTACAGTTATAATTTGAGCGAGTACTGTTAGCCCAGTCGTAAAAATTTCCCCATATTTTACCTCTTCTTCTTCAGGCACGAGAATGTCGTCTCCAGGCTCTATGCGATATGAGCGACTATCAGATGGATATTGAACACCATTTGGTTTTATGATCACTGATCTTCCTTTATCCGCACGATAACCATATCCACCGGCTTCCCGGATATAATCTTCATAGGTGTATTGTTCATTAAAAGGAATACGGCCGGGACTGTTTACTCGGCCAAGGATATTAACAAAAAGCCTTTTTGAAGTAATATGAACTGAGTCTTTTTCTTCCAGAATAGTATTTCCGGCTGCATCTGTTTCAATATTTTTAAAATCTACCACTATCGCTCCTCTGTTCTCGCGTGCGCGAGCGCGGAAATACCGTAACTCATCTTCGCTCATGTCTTTTTGTGGTACATTCATCAGGCGCCAGTATTCCCGATCTTCTACTTCCAATTCCTTACGCCGTACCAGGACTGAGCTCTCCAGTGCTGCATTTTCGGTAAATCCGCCGGCCATAGCAATCACATCCTTCAGTCGTGTTGAGTTTTTTGTAATAGCATAGGTGCCGGGATATTTTACTTCTCCCCGAACAGCAACTGTTGCAGATTTTTGCCATTCAGGAATCGTCCTGACAAAAATTCTATCGCCGCTTTTTAAAGTAATGTCGTATGATTCAGGAATAGAAGAAAGTGAACTTCCCACCCAAGTGCTCGCGTCAAAAAATATACGCTCTATATCCACACCATTAGCCCGGAAGCGAACTATCTCTATTGAATCCAGATAAGAAGAGGGTAAAAATCCCTGAGCAAAACGCAACGCAACAGAGAGCCGATCGCCTTCTTTAAACTCAAAAACACCAGGCAAAGCTACATCTCCAAGAACTGTAATTGTTTGCTTTTCAAAAGTATACGGGATAGTAATCCTGTCACCACCCAATACAGTTGGATTCGATGATTTATCACCAAGTGAATAAAATTTTTGGAGATCGGCTTCTATTGCAGCAGTAGCTCCTTCACGCTCAACAACAATCCGTCGTAATGACGAATTATGCAACAATCCGCCGGCACGATCAATTACCTCAGATATACGGTCAGCCGCGGTAGCATTGATCATCGTGGGTTTTCGGACGGCACCAAGTAGCGAAACTTTAAATGTACGCAGCTTTTTTAATGACACGGCTACTTCACGGGCTTTATAGACCTTTTCTATTCGCTGCCGGACAATCGAATCTGCCTGTGCAAGAGATTTATTCTTTAAGTTGACTATACCAATGTTAGGTAGAAGTAGTTTACCTTCAGGAGAAACGACAGCATCCAGCTCAGTTGTTATTGATGTAAGTACAAACACATGCAGGACATCTCCGGGCCCAAGAATATATTGTGCAGGGTCTATTTCTGTTTCAAGAATGCCTGCTGCATCCTTAGAAATTTCTTCTGCTTTTTTAAAACCAACTGTATCATACTCACCTGCTCGTGGGTTAAATTTAAATTGCGGCAAGCGAATATTATCTGATGTTTGGGCCTGACTAAACAGACTTGAAAAGGTAGCCAATACGAAATATAAAAGAGCTTTAAAGCTTCTATCTAAAACACGAATATACATTCCGGGAAACTCCGAGTGCAAAACTATGTTTGCATTATTCTGAAAAACGTGGTACAATCTGGTGCGATTGATGAAAGGAAATTTTCACTGTGTATAAGAATCACAAAGATACAGAAAATTGCATTCTCATGCGAGTTTGGCATATAAAAAGAATAAGGTGTTTTTTTTGTATTTTTGATTTATTAACAACGTAAAATCTATTTCATGAATGAATTTTTGCAATGTGCTGTCGAAGCTGCTCAAATGGCCGGAGCAATTTTAAAAGAAGGCTTTGGCACTCACTTTAAAACAGAAAATAAGGAAGGCATACATAATCTTGTTACGGAATATGATCACAAGGCCGAGCGTGCTATTATTGAGCATATTACGAAACTATTCCCTTTGCACACTTTTCTTGCTGAGGAGTCTGGCGCATCAGGTGCCAAGACGTTTTTAAAAGATCAAGTTCGCTGGATAATCGATCCACTCGATGGCACGGTTAATTTTGCGCACAACATTCCGATTTTTTGCGTGAGTGTGGCAGCAGAACTCAATGGCGAGATTGTAGCCGGGGCAATTTATCAGCCGATCACCGATGAACTCTTTACAGCAACAAAAGGCGGCGGCGCGTTTTTAAATGGAAACCCTTTAAAAGTTACTAATACTAAAGTTTTAAAAGATTCAATACTCGTGACTGGATTTCCTTATAACGTAAGCGAAAATCCAAACGGCTGCATAGATCATTTTTCCTGTCTTCTAAAACTCGGACTACCGATTCGCCGTCTGGGTTCGGCGGCAATTGACCTCGCGTATGTTGCGGCGGGACGTTTCGATGGTTTTTGGGAAGTGCGCCTACAGCCGTGGGATGTCGCAGCAGGCTGGCTTCTGGTAATAGAAGCTGGCGGAAAATTAACGCACTACGATAATTCCGAATACGCTCTCGGCGAAGGCACGATGCTTGCTACAAACGGGAAAATTCACGATGAACTGCGCGAATACCTGCAATAAAGGATTTTAAAACGAAGTTGCGGTGTTTTAAAAGAATTATCACAATGAAAATTTATCTTAAAAAAAGTTATGGAAATAGAAGTAACGCATATGTCCGGCGCCGGCAATCTCTTCAGCATCGTGGACAACCGCATTCATAAATTCAATACAAAAAAAGGCAGTCAGCTCGCACGCTGGCTTTGTGAGGAAAATGAATTTAATGCTTTTAAAACTGAAGGACTGATCTTAATAAACGAGGGCGATCGCGAGCACGAAATAATTGCGGATTTTTTCAACCCAGATGGTTCGCACGGTGCAATGTGCGGCAATGGTGGACGCTGTGCGGTAAGCTTTGCACTTGAACGGAAATTTTTTAAAAGTCGCGATATCATCCGTTTTAAAATGGCTGGTGAAACCTATCGCGCTCAGGCTCTTGCCAATTCAATTAAGGTTTTCTTTCCAGCTCCCTTCCAGATAAATCCTGATCTTATTATTCGCTACAAAGGAATTGATTTCCAGGCGGCTTATGTGAATGTCGGTAGTGATCACTGTGTGATCGAAATGAAAGACCTTGACGAAGTACAGTCTGTTTTTAAACATACGAGCAAAATCGGCGAATTCGACCTGGCGGCTTTTGCGCCGGACATCCGCAATCATGAAATATTCGAGCCAAGAGGCGCAAACATTAATATTTATATGGTAAATAAAGCCGGAGGGCTATACCTTCGTACATTTGAGCGCGGCGTGGAGGCTGAAACAGGCGCCTGTGGTACAGGAGCAATTTCAGCGGCAATTATTGCTGTTTTGCGAGGGCAGGTTTTTGCACCGGTAGAAGTAATTCCAACGAGCCAAAATCCGCTTGTGGTAGATATGCAGTTTGATGATGATGAAATCACGGGCATTAGCCTCGAGGGAGCGGCAATTGTGCTTGATACTGTTACCGTTACACTTCCCGAAGAACTTCCGCTTGTGGTCAGATAAACTTTAAAATCAATTCAACTTTACAACTTCAACTGAAAATCCGCAAACTATATACATGAGCATAGAACAGAATTTTTTAGACCGCGCTCGCGAAATCGAACAGAAGATAATTGGATACCGCCGCACTTTACATGAAAATCCTGAACTTTCTTTTGAGGAATTTGAAACGTCACAGTACATTCAAAACGCTTTAAAAGATATGAATATTGACTACCGGGTAATGGCTAAAACTGGCGTTGTAGCGACTATCGGCAAAGGCGAGCGATGCGTGGCGCTCAGAGCTGATATAGATGCACTGCCAATGGCTGAAGAAACCGGACTCCCCTATGCCTCTCAAAATCAAGGAGTAATGCACTCATGCGGCCATGACGCTCACACAGCAATGTTGCTTGGGGCCGCCCAGCTTTTAAAAGAAAATGAATCAACACTTAATGGAACAGTAAAGCTCATTTTTCAGCCTGGTGAGGAAAAAGTGCCTGGGGGCGCTAGTATTTTAATCAAAGAAGGCGTTCTGGATAACCCAGCCCCCGAAGTAA
>DASPKH010000043.1:0-2177 GCA_035628175.1 Patescibacteria group bacterium | reverse complement strand
CCGCCCGACTGCCGAAGAAGTGGAGGCGTGCGAGCCGTACCTGTGGAAGCAGCTGGAGCTGATAAAGCCGAAATTCATCCTTGCGCTCGGGCTTACCGCCGTCAATACACTTTTTAAAAAGACGTTTAAAATGGGCGATATTCGCGGGCAGCTGATGGACTATCACGGCGTGCAGGTGCTGGCGACGTACCACCCGGCGGCCCTGCTGCGCAATCCCGAGTGGAAGCGCCCCGTGTGGGAAGATGTACAACTGCTGAAGAAGCTGTATGAAGATTTTAAAAATGGGGAGAAGTAGATGGTCTTAAAACGAAACTACTTTTCGCGTACTTGGATGAATAACGAGTCGAATTTGGACATTACCACAGTTTGGTTTTTCAGGTGGTAAATCTTCTTTGCAATTAAATTGCTGACCTATATAATTGTAAAAAATAAATCTTCTTTCCTCACGGATAGAACCTAAAAATGTGGAGTCATAAGTTACTAAAGTAGGAGGGCCAATAAGGGAAATAACCTTTTCCTCGGATAAATTCATAAAGTCAAAGTTTTTTACAATATATAAACCCATTATCCAAGTTCTAATATTTTTACAGCCATTTGGGTCCATTTTCCAAAGTTTCATTGTCGAATCCATTCCGATTCTTTCAAAATATTCAAAATTTTCTAAACTGTCCTTTTGAAATTGTGACGAACCAAGCGTTTGCGCTTTTAAAAAGTTAGCCGAAAAGCAAAGAAGCAGCAGGATAAAGATTTTCATTGCAATAAAGATTTGTTGTTTTAAAAACACCACAATCTACGAAAATATTTTTAAAACGAAAATTCTTTTAAAAACGGACAGTTTGCCCAAATCTCGTTATATTTGCCAGCGGTGCAATGTTTTTAAAAAACGTTGCGCCGCTTTTTCTTTTACAATTAGCGCAAAAATGGCTTTTACAACCCTAAACCTTTTAAAAACATGAATATAGCAGTACTTCTTGGCGGCATTTCTTCGGAACGGAATATTTCTCTTTTGAGCGGGCGCGCCATCACGCGGGCTTTGCGCGAAAAAGGCCACAGCGTAAAGGCGATTGACCCGATGCGCGGCGCCGACGGGCTGATGACCGACGAGGAACTCGACCAGGTGAAAGCGGCTGAGATCACTGCTGCCGAATTGAAGAAGTTTGACCCTCGCAAGCTGATGGAATGTATCAATTCCGACCTGTTTAATGATGTGGAAGTGGTCTTCATAGCGCTGCATGGTAAGTACGGTGAGGATGGTTCGATCCAAACGCTGCTTGAGCTTCGCGGCATTCCGTACACAGGCACGAATGTGCTGTCGAGCGCGATCGCCATGGACAAAAACATGAGCAAAATGCTTTTTGCTAGTGGCGGTGTTTCGACGGCTCCTTGGATAGCGATTACGCGTGAGCAGTTCGAGGATATGGATTTGATTTCTGAAATTCGTGGTGAACTCGGACGCGACCTTGTTATCAAAGCCAACGACCAAGGGTCGACCGTCGGAATGTACATTGTAAAAAATGCGCATCAGGATGAGATCAAAGAAGCGATTGCGAAAGCAGGTGATTTCTCAGATATGGTACTGATTGAAAAATATATTGCCGGCCGAGAACTAACGGTGCCGGTAGTCGGCGACGAAGCGTTGCCGATCATTGAAATTATCCCGCACGAAGGTTTTTATGATTTCACCAATAAATATACAAAAGGAAATACAGAATATGTGTGCCCGGCTGACCTGAGCGCTGACGTTACGGATTTCGTGCAGAATTTGGCCATCGCCGCGCACCGTTCGCTTGGCTGCTCGGTTTTGAGCCGCGTGGATTTTCGTTTGGATGAGGACAATCAGCCGTTCTGCCTTGAGGTAAATACAATTCCGGGCTTTACAGAGACGAGCCTTGTTCCAAAAGCAGCCAAAGAAGTTGGGATAGAGTTTGGTGATTTATGTGAACAAATTATTGAACTGTCGCGGAAGAAGTAAGCAGTTAGCTTTAGATACCTACTAAAAAAATATAGGTTATTGCAAGGAGCGGGTTTTGCGCGACATGACCATCACTGATGCCTTGCACGCATCATTATTTCTTTGCTATTGCTGCATAAAAATATCTTCCCGTAATGACAATTGCAAAAAAAATTAAACACCCTTTACAATGAAAATTTAAAATGAAAAAAGACATACAACTCTC
>DASPKH010000042.1:0-5691 GCA_035628175.1 Patescibacteria group bacterium | reverse complement strand
ATACGATTATATTTGCTTTAAAAGCTGCCGGCTTTTAGCTCCTGGCGATTGGCTTTTTAAAAAGATTTTTAAAAGAAATCATGTTTCCCTCACTGCGAACTTCCCGGCAGCAGTGGGCGGTCACCCTTGCTGTCCGGAGTGCTGTTTTTTTGGGGAAAGAATATGAGAGAATTTTTAAAGGAGAATTCAGTGGCAGTCGCAGGAACTCTAATTGGGATTTTATCTATACTTTTAAATTCCGCTCTGTCTTGGAAATATATAATGCTGATTGGATTAATATATGGATTGGCTCTCGGCATTGCTTTTAAAATAAAAGGTCGAATTACATCAGTTTTGTATATATTCCTTTATGCCTTTTTCACTCAGGTAATTTATCTGCTACTTCTTGGAATATTAGTTGCAATCATAAGACCAACACCAGTGTCAGACGAAATTCAAGATGAAAAACTTCTTGCTATAATTCTAAGTGGAATAAGTGCAGTTTGTACATTATTTTTAACAAAAGTAATTCTTGGATTACACTTTAATAAGATACTCTATTTTGTATTTTTTGCAATAGCAATTTTAATTCCAATTGTTGCATTAGATTACGCAGTTATAATTTGGCAAATAGCTTTTGCACTTGGACTAAATGAAATTTTAAAACGACAGGAACAAGATTCTTTAAAGACTAATAGCCAAAAAGCAAATAGCTTTTAAAAAGACCGTCATTGCGAGGGGCGGCTTTTGCGCACCGTGGCAATGACAACCGTTTTTAAAAACATTTGACGCGAACATCCAACGCGCGGGCAGGTTTAAAACCCGCCCCTACAAATACATTTTAAAAGAATTTTCTTTCTCCGTAGGGGCAGGTTTCAAACCTGCCCGCATGTCAAACGGACGTGTTTTAAAAACCAATTTTTTTAAACATTTTTAAAAGCCCAACAGCCCAACAATGCAACCTTTAAAAAAATATCTCGCCGTCGTGCGAACCGGCATTTCGGCATCCATGGAGTACCGCGCGAACTTCTTTTTCAACACCGTGCTTGTGCTCGTCATCAATGCCATCGTCCAGATGTACCTGTGGAATGCCGTGTACGCCAGTTCACTATCCGCCACAATGATGGGCATGAGCGTTCGCAGCATGATAATCTATATCGCGCTGGCAACCGTGTGCTCCATGCTCACACGCACCACCCGCGCAGACCGCCAGGCAGGTGATGAAATCCGCTCCGGCGACCTCAATAAATATCTGCTTAAGCCAATTAATCATGCGCTGTACAGCTTTTCAAGCGCGATAGGCGACAGGGTTGCATCGGTGGGATTTATTATTGTTCCGGCGTTGCTTATTGGCATTCCGCTGGCGGCGCATTATGGCGTTTCGGTATCGCTTGCGGGCGTAATTGTCGCGCTGCCAATATTATTTCTCGGCCTTGTGATAAATTTCCTCATGGGCATGTGCATTTCGTACTGCGCTTTTTGGTTTGATGAAGTGTGGACGATTCACGTTGTGAAGGATATTTCGATGGGATTTCTGTCTGGCGCAATTTTGCCACTTTCGGCTTTGCCGGCTGGTGCGCGTGTTTTATCGGAGTTTGCGCCATTTCAGTATCTCGCCTATGTGCCAGCGGGCCTGATGACGGGGATTATCCCGGTAGAAAGTGCCCTTGGATATTTTGCAGGAGCAATTGCATGGGTGGGGATTCTGATGGGGCTGACGGCGCTGATATGGAATAAAGGAATGGAGAAGTACGGTGCATTTGGCGGATAGAGTTTTAAAAGAGAAAGCACATGAAAATTACTTTCCACATGCTTTAAAAAAACTCTTTTTAAAAGACTATTGAACCTGCTGTGTTTGCATTTTGTCGTCTGCTTCGCCATCATCATCGTCACCACCTGCATCGCAAGCAGAGAAGGCAAGCGTTGCACTAAGACACAGGCACAGTAACATGCTCCATTTTTTCATTGACATTTCCTCAAGAAAAATTGTAAAAATTTGTTGCGCGATATTCAACGAAGAATAAAACTACCACGTTCCCAAAACGGCGATCTACAGCTCAAGAAAAAACCTTTAAAAACTCAAAAGAATTAACAATGCGCTACCCTCGGCTCTGGATTACTTTTTTTAAAAACTGCCTTACGCGCGAGATGGAGTATCGCGGACATCTCTTTGCACAGATAATGATAGATGTAGCGTGGTATGGTGTACAGCTAGCGCTTTTCAATGTGATCTATCAATATACACCAAGTGTTGGCGGCCTCTCGCACATGGAAATGATGGTTTTTTTGGCGACACTTTTCATTATCGATGCGATAAACATGATCCTTGTTTCCACGAACTTCTGGCGTTTTCCATGGTATGTGGCGTCGGGCGAACTCGATTTTTATATCATGAAGCCGATCAACACATTCTTCTTTGCTTTCTTTCGCTATCCGAGCATCGCTTCGGTTTTTAACCTAATGTTGGGCATGACGCTGCTGATCTATGCACTTCCTCAGATTCACGTTCCGAATCCCGCGCTTGCGATAGTTCTATACCCGCTGCTGGTTGTGTGTGGATTTCTCGTGATGTTTTCTTTTCAAACGATGGTGACAGCGTTGTCGATTTTCCTCGTTGGTGCGGATGGAATACAAATGGTTTTCCACACACTGCACCAGTTTGGCACAAAGCCCGACCAGATTTATACAGGTTTTATGCGGCGGTTTTTAATGTATATTTTCCCAATGGCGATTACCGCGTCCATTCCGGCGCGTGCATTGTATGGCGATCTGCCGCTGCACATGATACTCTGGAGTATTGGTATTACAGCCGTTTTGACAATTGCAGCCGTACAGTTCTTCTACTGGGCTTTAAAACATTACTCCGGTGCGAGCGCGTAAAGAACTCTTTTGAGAATTCTGCTGTATTGACTTTTAAAAAGTAATGTTACTAAATTGTAATGTGAATTTTAAAAATGGCAGAATATGGATTGGTTTTCACAAATTAAAATAATCGGTGAAGTGGCATTGGCAATGTTCCTCGGCGGGCTTATTGGCGTGGAGCGCGAGATTGCCAATAAGCCTGCGGGTTTTCGTACGCACATGCTGGTGGCCGGAGCTGCTGCAATGCTTGTGGCCCTGGGGGAAGTTGTCGCAATTGACTTTTTAAAAAATGTTCCAAATGAAGCTGTGCGCTCTGACCCGATGCGTATTATTGGCGCTATTGTCACCGGTGTCAGCTTTCTTGGCGCGGGAACGATATTCCGGAATCAAAAAGGTGAACATGTGGAAGGACTAACAACCGCTGCTACAATATTGCTCAGTGCCGCTATCGGAACAGCTGTCTCGGTAAAGCAAATTGTACTGGCGATTGGCGTGACGGTTTTGTCGCTTGCCGTGCTGCGCGGCGCTCGCATTATGGAAACGTGGATCGGACAGAAAAAAGAGCGCGAAAAATCCCGTCAGACCTTTTAAAGTTGTTTTTAAAATGCATCTTTTGTAAACTTCTTTGTAATTTTCCCGCCGGACTTCTTTAAAAACACCAAATTCCTTTTAAACGAAAATGAGCGACGACAGGCGATTTATTATTGCTCAAAAAGACGGTATGACACCGCTCGTGAGCCATATTTTTACAATGCTGGAATATGCGCGGCAGACAACCCTAGACACAGTTCGTAATCTTTCGATTGAGCAGCTTGACCATATGCACGACGAAAAAAGTAATTCTATCGGTACACTGCTCCATCACATGGCTGCGGTTGAAGTCTGGTACCAGGTCTTCACGTTTGAAGACCGCGACTGGTTTCATGACGAAGCAGAGGCAGCAGAATGGGGCGATGCGTTGGAATTAAATGCAAAAGCAAAAGAAATTGCTCACGGAAAACCGCTTGAATATTATGTCGGGAAGCTGAATGCCGTGCGGCAGAAAACACTCGAAGGTTTTAAAAAGCGTAATGATGCGTGGCTGATGGAGGAACGCCCGTTTTTGAAAGAAATCCCCGCCAATTTTTATTTTATGTGGTTTCACGTTGCCGAAGATGAGATCAATCATCGCGGGCAGATCCGATGGCTAAGAAAACGTTTGCCGAATTTTACGTAAATTTAAAAATTCGAAATAGGTAATTTTTACATACTTTAAAAAATCATGGACTTTTCAAAACTGCTTTTAAAACTAAATTCAGATGAAGATCGCGCCAAGCTCGCAAACTTTCTCGGTCTTCCGCAGACATCATTTGTCGTTCGCGCTATCAACGACGAAATGAAGGAAGAGCGTATCGTTGCCGGTGACTATGTTTTTATCAACCCGCTTTTAAAACCAACAGACGGCTCCATCGTGCTGGCTAATAATGACGGCATCGTGGTTCTGCGCCGCTACGTGGTAACGCCGCACAGCCGTTACCTCACGTGCGACGACCGCGACTGCAAAGACATTGACCTGGGCGAAAACCCGCGCGTGGAAGTTCTTGGTGTAGCAACGGGTTACCTTCACCCGTTTGAATTTAACCAGCCGGAAAGCGGCGGTCTGAATTTCCAGCAGAATTGATTCTAAAAACTAGTTTAACAAAAACATGGCAACTGAACTTCTTTTAAAGGCTGCAGCGCGTCCTGTACAAAAGCTCATGCCCGAAACTGAAGCGCTATGGGGCCGCATGACGCCGCAGCACATGGTGGAACACCTCATCGTCACGCTGAAAATTGCAAACGGGAAGATCCGCACGAAAGTCGCTGTATCAGAAGCGGAGGTAGAATTGCGTAAGAAATTCCTCATGGGCGACGCAATGTTCGAAAAGAACATTAAAAATCCTGTGCTTGGCGACGAATTGCCAAAACTGCGCAATGCAAATCTAGATGAAGCGCGCGAAAAGTTTCTAAAAGAAATTGATGACTTCTATGAGTTTTTTAAAAGTAATCCTGAAGCAAAACCTGTTCATCCACTTTTTGGTGAATTATATAAGAGTGAGTGGGAGCGGTTTCATCTAAAGCATTTTACACATCATTTTAAACAATTTGGTTTGCTGTAAATTTTTTTAACTCTATGGATGTTCGTCCGCTTTTCGGTAAGTACACTATCCGTGAAATGACAAAATTGGAACTTATGCCATTTTTGCAACAGCACGCTTCTGCTGTCTTTGAACATACAGTGAACTTTGATGCTTTCTGATGATGAGAAGGCTTTGTTAAAAACTCTTTCGCAGAATACAGGAATGCCGTTTACACTGCATCTCGGAATTTTTCTTAAAGGCGAACTTATTGGCTGGAGCTATGGCTGGCAGGAATCTGCCGAGAAATATTACATGTGTAATACAGCAATTTTGAAAGAACATAGGCGAAAAGGAATTTATACGGCGCTACTCCCGGAAGTTTTAAAAATTTTGAAAGATAAGGGGTTCCAGATTGCATATAGTCGTCATGCGGCTACTAACAACGACATAATTATTCCAAAACTGAAAGCGGGTTTTGTCATCAGTGGCATGGAAATTTCGGATAAATTCGGAACACTGGTGCACTTGAGTTATTTCTTTAATAACATTCGCCGTCGCATGATAGACTTCCGCTCCGGGCAGAGCACACTGGATGAGGATCTGCGCAAATTTTTAAAACTATAGATAAGAATAAATGTGTGCAAAGATGCTATGCATTACGTCTCAGCAAAAAGCATTACAAAAATTTCTAAAAACATTTGCCAGTTTCAAAAACTTTTTGTAAGTTTGCCGTTCCTCTTTTTCATGCGAC
>DASPKH010000041.1:0-4601 GCA_035628175.1 Patescibacteria group bacterium | reverse complement strand
GACGTAAACGCGCAGGACAAAAGCGGCAATACAGCGCTCATGGGTGTGTGTTTTAAAGGTTATCCTAATATTGCCGAGTTGCTGATAACTAGCGGAGCC
Organism: Patescibacteria group bacterium; assembly: GCA_035628175.1. Classification (GTDB taxonomy): domain Bacteria; phylum Bacteroidota; class Ignavibacteria; order Kapaibacteriales; family DASPKH01; genus DASPKH01. Next base: position 4,502 of record DASPKH010000041.1, on the reverse strand, counting down.
GAGCTTGATTTGCAGCACGGCAATGGTGGCACAGCGCTTATGTTCGCAGCGCTTTTTGGCCGAAATGACATCATCAGAATGCTTTTAAAACATTGCGCTGATGCATCGAAAACAGATTTTCGCGGGATGACGGCGCGCGACCATGCGATGCAGCAGGGCAATGAGGAAGGCGCGGAAATTCTCGAAGCCGTTGCCGCTGAAAAAGTTTAAGTCATGCAGCGCATTATAATTATTGGCAATGCGGGTGGCGGAAAAACAACGCTTGCCCGCGCACTTGCTGAAAAGCTCCGGCTGCCGCTGTACATGCTGGATACCGTGCAGTGGCAGCCGGGCATGAAGCTGACGCCGCTGGATGAATTAGAAAAAGTTTTAAATGGCTGGACAGACGAAGAGAAGTGGATTATTGAAGGTTTCGGCCCGATGGAGCTCATGCCGCTGCGTTTTAAAAGGGCTGATACGATTATTTATCTTGACCTGCCGCTCATGCAACATCTACTCTGGGTTCTAAAACGACAAGCTCAATTTGCTTTTAAAAAACGCCCGGAGCTCCCTCCTGATTCACCAACGCTACCAATGACATGGGATATTGTCAAAGCGCTTTTTAAAATCCATTATAAATTACGGCCACAGCTTTTAAAAATGCTAGAAGAGGAGAGGACTTTTAAAAAGGTTGTGCGGATTCGTTCGAAAGGGGAATTGGCGGAGTTTTTAAAAGAATTTTAGATTCTAAAGACTGTCATTCCGAGCAGCGCGAGGAATCCACGTAAGAATGAGCAAACGCGAACTTTTGACGTAGATTCTTCGCTGCGCTCAGAATGACAGTTTAAAGAAACTACACTTCATTTTCGTTAGAAATTTTTGCAGCATCACGCCGCGCTTTTGATTGCAGGAATTCACCCACACTAATACTTGCCAGCAGCCACAACGAGCCCAGCAGGAAGCCCGCCGCAACATCGCTTAAAAAATGTACGCCGAGATATATCCGGCTAAAGCCCATCAGCAGCACAAAGGCAAATCCGGCAATTGCGACGAGAGTTCTCCTTTTAAAAGTTGGCTGATTCATGAAGATGAGGAAGAATATCAGCCCGTAGACCGTGACCGCTGCCGTCGAATGGCCGCTTGGAAATGAAAATGACGTTTCCTGGTAAAAGCCAATATCGACCGGGCGCTCGCGCATAAAGGTAATTTTCGTCAGGTAGAGTGAGATGGCGCTACCGATGGACGAGATGAAAAAGATGATTGCGTAAATTTTCCTTTTTAAAAATAGCAAAATGCTGCCACTCACGGCTGTAGCCAGCACTATTCCGATTTCACCGCATAATTGCGTAAAACCATAGAGAATCTGCACCAGAACAGGATGCCGATTTTTATAAAAGAAGTGCGAAACGGAACTGTCAACCTGTCATCCGCTCGGAATTGACGACTTCTTCAGCAATTTCTGTCAGCATCACCGCATTAAAAACAAAGACGCCAATGAGCAGTAAGAGCGGCAAACCCGTGAAATGCCTGAGCGTAAGCCGCCGCCGCAGGAAGTCAAAAATGAGGGGATGTTTCCGGCGCAGCTCCTGGATGAACGGCAGCTGAAAGAATTTCCGGACGTAATCGCCTAAGAATCTGATATTTTTGGAAAGCATAGCGGCGCGTTGAAGCCTGGTGAAAAAGGAAACAACACGCCACACTTTTTAAAAATTTCAGGCATTTTCAAGTGCTGGTTTCTTAAAAATAATTGCCTTATGCAACTTCTTTTTCCGTTCTTTTTTTAATCGCACCAACCACATGACAATCCCTGTTATAGGAAATGTCGCGCCGAGAATACATGATATGAAAGCAATAATGCGCCCTGGCAACCCGCCGATAGAGCCCACGTGAACAGGGTAAAACGTCGATCGCACACGCTGCCCGAAATTCCTGTCTTTAAAAAACAGCCTTCCCGCGATTTCACCTGAGTATTGGTCAATGAAAACCTGGTTTGTGGCGCGTTCATGGGCTGCGTCGGCGGGCAAGAATGTCACGGCAATCGTCGCTTTTTCACCTTTTGGCGCGTTGATAACGTAATATTCGGCGTCGGGATATTTTTTTAAAACTTTTGCAAAAACAACGTCGAATGAAATCGGTGTTGCGTCGTTTTTAAAAACAGATTTTGGTGGTTCCTGACGTATATTTTGCGTTCCGGTAATGGCGTAAATTGCGTTATTAAACCACTCAAATGACCATGCAAGCCCTGTAAATGCGAAGGCAAAAAGGAAAATTGATGTGTAAAAACCAAGTACAATATGCAGGTCGTGATTGATGCGTTTCCACCCGCCGTCGAGCTTGAGCTTCAGGCGTTGTTTGACAATCGCTTTCGTTTTTGGCCACCAGAGCACGAGTCCTGTTGCGATAATAAAAAGAAAAAAAACGGTCGAAACCCCGACAATCATTTTGCCGGTTTCGCCAGCAAGTAACCATCGGTGAAGCTGAAACATTGTTAAAAAGAACGGGCTTTTCTGTGAGGAAAATGCGGTGATTTCGCCTGTGTAGGGATTTGCATAGGCGATTATCCCGCCGCCACGTTCACTTGGCTTTTGAGCAGCGCCTTTCTCTTTTTTCGCAAAATTGATTTCAATGTTTCTGTCTGGTTCGCTGTAAATTTTTAAAGAATTGACCTTTGCTAACGGCTCTTTTTTCTTTAATTCTTCTGCAAGTTTTTTGAGTGAAACCTTTTCGCTTCCGGGCTGAACGTAATAACGCTCGGGATAAATGGACATATTCCATTCTTTTTCAAAAACGAGAACGGCGCCAGTAAAGCAGACGATAGCGATGACGATTCCTGCGGCGAGACTGAGGTAAAGGTGGATATTTCTAAAGAAAACTGTCATGGGAATCTATGTAGGGAAATTGGTTTTTTAAAAGGATTTTAAAACAGATTTATGTCTTGTAGGGGTGGGTTTCAAACTCACCCGCGCGTCAAAAGATTACGCATGATGCTCAAAGAGGGCAGGTTTAAAACCTGCCCCTACGAAGAAAGAGATTTGAAAAAAATGAAAACTTTAAAAAACTTACTGCAAACGGTACGAAAGCGTCGTTGTAAACATACGCGGTGCTATAGGATTTACGCTGTTATCATCGTGGATGTAATAGCTCAATTCATTTAAAAGATTTGACACTTTAAAACGGAATGAAATAGTGCTGAAATTATAGCCCGCCGAAGCATCAAGCTGCGTGAATGCTGGAACGTCAATAAGCTTATATGTGTCGTTGGCAACAGTGAGCCGAGTAGAGCGTCCCGCAGCACGTTCGCCAATGTAAAAAGCGCTCAGGCCGAGATTCAGCCCATTTATCCAGTTTTCTGTTGCGAACGTGTAAAATATGCTGGCGTTTGCCGTATGTGCAGGATTGTATCTGAGCTTGCTGCCCTCGATGTAGATGTTGCTTTTTGTGTAACGCGTATCGTTGTAGCTGTAGCCCGCCAGCAAGGAAATTCCTGCAAATACGCGTGTCATTACGTCTACTTCAATGCCTTTACTGACAACTTCGCCTGCCAGTTCTTTGACGTTAGAATTTGTGTTCCCATTCGCCAGGTTTGTCTGCGCGAGATTGCTGTTGATAATTTGGTACGCGGTGATATTCGCCGAAAGCAGCCCGTCAAAAAGGTCGCTCTTAAAGCCCACTTCGTACTGGGCCATATAGGATGGTGGAAGTGCGTTGCTGGAAATATCCACGCCGGAATTGAGTGTGAAGGAGTTCGCGTAGGACGTAAAAAGCGAAATATTTTTTAAAGGCTGATACACAATGCCGAAGCGTGGCGTAATGGCATCATCGAAGCTAACAGAATTCGTCGTTGTGTCTTTAGCATAATTGTACACGTTGCTCGCGGTTTCCTGGTAGCTCCAGCGCACGCCCACAAGAATTTTTACCTGCTCAAAAACGCTTAGTAAATCCTGCACATACACACCCGCGCGGTTAATCGGCGATTTCGTCCGTGTATTGCGCGAGAGGTCGGGAATATCAGCGCGCTGGCGGTACATGCTGAGGTCGTAAATATTGATTGAATCGTAGCGCGAAAGCGTGTTAAAGGACGTTGTCGCAGTATTATATTTATCAGCATCAGCGCCAATTAACAAATTATGTTTTAAAAAGCCCATTTCCAGATTTCCCGTCACATCGACCTGCGCGATGTAGTATTCCTCCTGCACCTGGCTGCGCTGCACATTGCGAACCCATTTGCCGTCAGCCTGCACAGAACTTCCCGCATTTGGACGCGTCGTGCCGAAAATATCGTTTTTAAAATTCTGGTAACCACCGATGCCACGAATTTCCCAGCCTTCCGTTAATGTATGCGAAACCGTCGCCGTTGCGCTTTTCTGTTCACCATTAAAATACGACCACGACGTGCCGAGAAACTGGTTGCGTGGAACAGCCGCAATTTCATAATTCACCGCGCCTGTGCCATAATCCAGCGTTCTGTTATTTTTTAAAAAGTCGCCTTCCACAAGCAATTCCGTCCCGCTACCGATATTAAA
>DASPKH010000040.1:0-8515 GCA_035628175.1 Patescibacteria group bacterium | reverse complement strand
TTCTTTTGAAGATTCAGATATTATCAATAATAGTGTTCTATAGTACTAAGCAGAACACAATAGGTGTTTTTAAAAATTCCACACTTTTCTATTTTTTGCCTAATAAATGGTAAATTCAATAGAAAAAATAAAATAGATTACGAGTTCTCTTTTGCAATCATCTTACAAAAATAGAAGAACATGAGTAGATAAAAGCTCAATTGGAAGATTATCAGGTTTGGTAACGAGTTAATCTGATACGGCCTTTGAGACTAGACTTACATCCTTTTCAATCTACTAGCATACATGAAAAAGAAGAATAATCCTACTCTTACTTTTCATTGTAAAATACTTATCAGCATTAATTTTCATTCCATACGCCCATTTTTAAAAACTTCTCACGGCGGCTATTTACAAGTTCATTTACCGGAACTATTTTTAAAGCAGCAACTTCCTGTGTAAGCACATTTCGTACAGTTTCAAAAATTTCTAGCGGATTCCTATGGGCTCCACCGATTGGCTCAGGAACGATCTCGTCAATAATTCCGTGCTTTTTCAAATCTGGAGCGCATAGCTGGAGTGCTTCGGCAGCTTGCTCTTTGTAATCCCAACTTCGCCAAAGAATGCTCGAGCATGACTCCGGCGCAATCACTGAATACCAGGCATTTTCGAGCATTAGCACTCGGTCGCCGATCCCAATTCCCAGCGCGCCGCCGGAAGCGCCTTCTCCAATAACAACAACAATGATGGGGACTCGAAGCTGTGACATCAAAAGCAGGTTTTTAGCAATTGCTTCAGCCTGCCCACGCTCTTCAGCTTCCAATCCTGGATAAGCACCCTGAGTATCAAGGAGCGTAATGACGGGCTTTTTAAACTTTTCAGCCATTTGCATAAGCCGAAAGGCTTTTCGGTAGCCTTCAGGATTTGGCATTCCAAAATTTCGGTAGACATTTGATTTCGTATCACGCCCTTTCTGGTGGCCAATTACCATCACCGACGTATCACCAAGTTTTGCCAGACCTCCAACAATTGCCGGATCGTCTTTGAATGTCCGGTCGCCATGAAGTTCCACGAAGTCAGTAAAGACATTTTCAAGATAGTCAAGCGTATAGGGCCTGTCTGGATGTCGTGCTATCTGTACACGCTGCCAGCGTGTAAGATCACGGTAGATTTCAAAGCGCAGGTTTTCTACCTTTTTTTCAAGCTCTTCAATCTCGCGCTCAATATTGAGTGTTCCGGCGAGATTGCGCATTTCGTCGATCTTTTTTTCAAGCTCAACGATCGGTTTTTCAAAATCCAAAGTAATATTAGATGCCACGGTTTTTTCTAAATAAATGTTTTAAAAGAATGTCCATGTCAAGTGTAAAAGAATAATGCTCAACATAATACTGATTGAGATTTTTAATGGCGCTTTCTGACAGGCGCTTAGGCAAACTGATATGCGCTAAACCGGTCAGCCCCGGTTTCCCACCGGCAGGCATCGTAGCGTCCGGGAATAGACCCACAATGCTCATTTCCCCTTTAAAAACGCGCCAGAGCTTAGTAAAAGGGTTTCCTGTAAAAAGTAAATATACGATAGGAAGTCCAACTGTCAAAAAGAAAATTACAGCCATCAGGTCAAATCCCTTTTTTAAAAGCTTATAGCGAAAACGTGTAATTGGGTATTTTTGGATTCCGGCCGCTGTTCCAGAGACTTCGCTGATAATCCGCGCTGCCACCACATCGCCATATTCTTGCGCTATATGGAAACGAACTGATGGAGAGGCAACGCTCATTATAATGCGCATTATTGCATTTTGCGAAAGCGACGTATCAGCAATGACCACTTCATGGATTTTAAAGTCTTCGATCAGCTTTGGCAGGTATTCCACATTACCCAGAACTTTTAGCCCGGCAAATTCCAGCTTCGGTGTATGCTCGACGGAAACCGCGCCGATGAGATGAGCGTTTCTGCGTTCAGCTGTCTGGAGAGCCGTTACGAGTTTTTCGCCTTCGTCGGTTAACCCCACAAGTAGAACGCGCCTGTCGGCTTCCTTGCCAAGTGATTTATCGTAGATGCTCAGCATCATACGGCTTAGCGCTGCACTCACCACCGTCAGCCCGATCGTCATCACAAGAACGCCACGACTGAAACCAAAATCTTTAAAAAAGTAGGTAAGAGAAGAAAGGATAAAGAAGCTGACCATTAACCCAAGAAATGCTTTCCGAAACGAGATTTTTTCTTCAAAATATTCGCCGACAGCGATCAGTGAAGAAAGCATTACCAGCGTTACAGCAATGAAGACTGTTGGGTACGCATAATCAGGAAAACCGAGAAATTCACCGAAGCGGATTTTCGTAGCAACAACGAGCGCTGAATTAATGCTTACTACGTCCAGCAGCAAAATTCCCAGTGCTCTTTTAAAACGGTTCACATATGCAAGGATCGAGCGAAGCCAGATGCCCAGCCGCAAAAATGTCAGGAAAAACAGCGATGCGGAAAAATGCTTTTTCGCAAAAATCTCCATTGCCTGATAAAAAACCTTAATCTCATTCAGCGTGCTACGACGCGTGCTTTCGCCTTTAAAGTGGATGATCGAGGTCGTTGGTACATATGCTACTTTCCAGCCATTTTGCTGAATTCTATAGCATAGGTCGAGGTCTTCGCCATACATAAAAAATGCCGGATCAAATCCCTTTGCCTGCAATAGCGCCTCACGCCGGGCGAACATAAAAGCGCCGATCAGCGCATCGATATAATACGTTTCATCCGTGCTGCGAAAGGTCTGGTTGTATTGGGCAAAAAACTTTGAATTTGGAAATAGGGACTGCAAACCGAAAATTTTACAAAAAGAAGCCCACGGTGTTGGGTATCCCCTGCGGCAGGCGAGCTGAAATGTTCCATCAGGATTTAAAACTTTGCAGCCGCACATGCCCACTTCGCTATGGGAGCGCATGTATTCAGCCATTTTTTCCAGTGTATTCTCGGAAACGATTGTGTCGGGATTTAAAAGCAGGATGAATTCGCCCTTTGCAATATTGATCCCAAGATTATTCGCCCGACCAAAGCCGATATTTTCCTTTGAAGCAATAAAAGTAACATCGGGAAAAAGCGGTTTTAAAAATTCAAGTGAACCATCCGAAGAATCATTATCAACAACGATAATTTCTGTATCAGAGGCAACAGATGACTGCTGAAGCGAGCGAAGGCATTGCAGGAGGAAATCCTTTACATTATAATTTACGATCACCACACTTACCAGAGGACGCACTCCATCTGGCGCATCCCGGCGCTGTTCTGACGTATTGGTGATTTGAACTGTGGTTATCAATTCTAAAGGTTATTAAACCGTTTTAAAAAAACCAGCAAGTTTTTAAAGGGACTTATTAAATTTACACTCTGCCAAAAATGCTGGCAATGCGCAATTTCCACACCAGGAAAACTGCCTCATACACAATCTTCCGGCTCATTTTTGAAACGCCGCTCCGGCGGTCAATAAATATTATCGGTATCTCCTTGATACGGGCACCTGCTTTCCACGCCTTAAAATTCATCTCGATCTGGAAAGCATAGCCATTTGAACGGATTTTCTTCAGGTTTATCTTTTTTAAAACGTCCGCACGAAAAGCTTTAAAACCACCCGTAGCATCCTTTATTGGCATTCCCGTGATGACTCGCGTGTATATGCTTGCAAAATAACTTAGTAACAATCGGCTCATCGGCCAATTTACCACATTCACACCGCTTATGTAGCGAGAACCAATAATGAGATCATGGTCTTCAATTTCTTTTAAAAATCTTGGCAGCTCCTTAGGGTCATGCGAGAAATCCGCATCCATTTCAAATACTACGTCAAAACCTTTTTCCAGTGCGTATTCAAAACCCCGGCAGTACGCTGTCCCCAGACCCATTTTTCCTGCACGCTCTATCAAGTGGATGCGCTCGTCCTGATCCATCATATCCCGGATAATCTGCCCAGTCCCATCAGGTGAGCCATCATCCACAACAAGAATATTTGCCTCAGGAGCATGAAAGAGTACAGCCTGAATTATGGAACCGATATTATCGCGTTCGTTGTATGTCGGGATCACAATGATTGGTTTCACACTTTTGCTCTGTTTTTCCTTAGGTCTGGCCCCGGCCTTTGATGACCCGAAATACGGTTCGCACCATAATTTCAAGATCGAGTTTTAAAGAAATATTTTCAATATAAAAAAAGTCTAACTGAAGCCGACTTTTTATTTCGTCAAGATTTTCCACATAGGTCGTATATTTCACCTGCCACCAGCCTGTTAAGCCTGGTTTTACTTTTAAACGGCGTGTGTAATATGAAAGCTGTTCAGAGTATTTTTTTACATAAAAAGGCTGCTCTGGGCGTGGGCCAACGATACTCATCTCACCTTTTAAAATATTCCAAAACTGCGGGATTTCATCAATATGGGTTTTCCTGATGAATTTCCCAACTTTCGTTACACGTGGGTCATTCACCTTTGTCCACTGTGGCCCGTCCTTCTCAGAATCAGTGACCATAGATCGGAACTTGTATAACCGGAAAATGCTTCCACCACGCCCAACGCGATCCTGTGAATATAAAACCGGCCCTTTACTTTCAAATTTAATGGCAATGGCAGTGGCAATGCAAATCGGCATGCTCACGATCATCACAAAAATACTGATTACAATATCAAGCAATCGCTTTACGGCTTCCTCCCACGGTTTTAAAAGCTGCGGATTAACTTCAATAAGCGGCGCGCCATAAATCTGCAGTGTTCTCGCCTGCCCGGAGAATGTTTCGTAAAGGTCTGGAACGATTTTCATAGTGACGTTCCTTTCATCACATTCAGCTGCCATCTCGAGCAACCTTTCATGTTCTGGAGATTCCATCGCTACAAGTAATTCTTCAGGTTTAATCTTTTGAAAACTCTGCTCAATATTTTTAAACGTTCCTAAGATCGGTAATGGTATTTTTGATGCCATACTTTCCCATTTTTTCACTTCCTGCTCATTAAAAAGTAGTACACCATGGAGCTGATAGCCCCATGCAGTATCTTTTAAAAGCGCCTGGTACAGTTTTAAAACTTTTTCCGCTGTTCCGGCAAGGATTGCATTTACGCAGATAATTTTCCGCAGGCGAAGATGCTTCTGTGTAAGTCGCGCAAATATACGCCCTGTACACATCGCGCCAATCAGAACAATCCAGTACAATATAATGATAAAACGGATATTATCCCGTTGCACTTCCGTACTGTCTACAAATACCGCAAAAAAAATAGCAGTACAGCCAAGAAATGTCGTGCGTATTATCGAGAAATATTCATCAAACGGTGAACGAACATACCAGTTTTTATACATTCCTGACAGCCAGAAGACACCAGTCCAGAAAATCGATAAAAATGTTGCAATTGTCAGAATATCAAATATTTTTTTATGTATATAAATAGCATCTTCATCCAGGTAATTCCTCACAAAAACATAGATGATTACGCTTAGAAATGACGCCAATATATCTGCCACAAACTGGAAGATGCGTGGTGTATTCCCCGCTTTTATACCCAAAAAAATATTTTTCTTTATATTCGATTGCTGCATTTGAAATTACCGGCAGTTGAATTCCGGCAATATTAAAAAAGTTAATTTTTAAAAATGATAATTACCGTTTCGATGGTTCCCATAAAGCTGTTGAGGAGTTTTTAAAAAACCTGATAACCCCGATCATCATGCTGATATTCATTACGAAAAAGAAATAACATAGTTTTAAAATCGACGTACCAGAGCCATCACGCTCACTCAGCCGACCTGCCAGAGCTAATATGTAAAAGCCGCATTGCATAAGGAAGAAGGCTAACATCGCTGTATTTTTAAAAGCAGCCACCCCTGAAGCAATCAGCATGATCAACAGAAAAAAGGGAGAAAGCCAACGCAAAATTTTATGTGACCATAGGAAAAACGTAAACCAACCATGACCTGCTCCTGGCAAAAAAAGCCGTTTCGTTTCCCATATTGAAGCTAGCCCACCAGCGGTAAAACGAACAATACGTTTTTTTTCATATACCACTTCGTTTTCCCTTACTTCGTAGATCTGAGCTTCAGGCACGAAAAGTATCCGGGAACCTCTTGCAGCAATGCGTAAAAGCGGGAAATAATCATCGCATACCTTATCATTTGGTATCTGCTCAATGAGTACACGGCGCATTGCATAAAATGCACCAAGACTACTTACCACCGAGTCAATTTTGCTCTCCAGAGTTCTCAGCATTTTTTCAAAAGATTTGTATGCTGAGGCACCTGTCGGATTGCCATTTTCATCAAACTTTTTAAAAGCAATTTCGCCAATGGCGGCTCCTACTGTTTCATCGGCAAATACTCTTACAATAGATGTAATTCCACCCTGCAGCACAACAGAATCAGCATCCATTAGAATAGTTATTTCACCTTCGAGCTTTTTAAAAAGCACATTTAAAACACCGTTTTTGCCTGTTCGCTGGAAATTATGGACGTGGAGTGAAGGAAATTCCCTACGGAGCAAATCGAGAACGTCAGCTGTTTTATCGCTCGATCCATCATTTCCTACCCATACTTTTAAAAGCTCATGTGGATAGCCGTCAGCATACACAGAGCGAATAGCGCCTTCAATCAGCTTTTCTTCATTATAAGCGGCAATGACCACATCCACTGTTGGATAGTATCCATCATGTGTTCTCACCGGTTTTTCAAAAAAAACGGCAAGCAGGCGCAGCAATAGTGGATACAGCAGGAACACATAGAGTAATTCCGCGATACAGATGGCAATGATTTTTTCAGCAAGACTCAAAGCGTTTAATCAATGGAATAAAGCTGTGGTGAAAAGTTAAATTACGTTTTTTTTAAAAAATGCTGAATGATTGCAACATCGTGACGCTGCAGAGCACCTGCAAGCATAAGCATCGCAAGGTAGATACCTCCACCGACAAACGAAGCAGCAAATTGCGGCATAATCTGGGGCAATAAGTACGATGAAGACAGACCTGATATAAGCGCAATGGAAAATCTTGCAAAAAAGCCAAAGGTCACCAGCTCACGTAAAAAATCTTTTAAAAGCCAAAGTGTTACGGCTGTGGCAATGATCAGCGTCACAAGTTTTGAAAACACTGTTCCCAATGAGGCATAGTGCGGCGTTAAGAGCAAATTTGTAATAATGCTAAGCCCGGCTTCTGTTGCTGTAATAATAAAATTGTTTCGCTCCCGGCCGAGAACAATATTGACATCAAACAAAAATACAATTAAATATACAGGCACAGGTAACCACAGAAATACAAAAAACTGCAGATAGCTGTCTGAGTACCGTCCATCACTAAGTGCTTGTATGATAAATCCTGTGTTTGCCGATAGCACCACCGACAATAGCCCGCCAAAATACAGCAAAATCTTAATCCCGCCAAATATGTAACGCTTACAACGCTCCATGTCTGTCAGATGGAATCTAGCAATAGACGGAGTTAAAACCGTGGTCAGTGTCATGGAAACCGCTAGGAGCGGTGGGAGCATTCTATAGACTGCGCCAAAGATACCAAGTTCTTCTTCCCCCTTGAAATACTGAAGAAAAAAAGCATCTGATTTATCATGAACCTGCATCATAACAAATGCGATCATCACAGGCATAGAGCTTTTAAAAATTTCTCCCGCAATTTTTTTTGAAAAAGGGATTTTCAAAAGCTTCCAATCCCCTGTTAATAACACAAGGATTACAAATCCAGGAATGGCTGAAAGGCAAAATCCTACAATTATATATTCCGCGTTAAGTGGCTGTGGGATAAAATATATAACGGCAAGAAAAAGCAGAGTATCAAGAAGACCAAGCAGGTAAACCGGAAGAAGATTTGTATGGGCCCGATACCGAAGTTCAAATACAAAGCGCCATAGAATGGATTTTGCAGCGATGAGTGAATATACAGACCAAATGAGCATTAGGCTAAGATGCTCCGGTATGAATATCCAGCCAACTACCGCCAAGAGTGCCGAAGCCACAAGCCAAAGCATAAAACGCATTTTGGCAAATGTGGCCAGAATTACATCTGCATCCTCTTCGTTTTGCACGATCTTCCGCAGGACAACGGTATTCATACCGGCTTCTACACCAAGCGCGAGGATAAATTCCGCAATACGCTGAATGCCGAAAAGCACACCATTCTCTTCTTTTGAAAGACCACTGAGGATAGCCCGGATAGCAAAAAAATACAATATGTACCCAATGACCTGCGCACCAAGTGAAATCGCTGTACCCGAAAGAATTCGCCTGTTGCGGCGGCTGTTTGTGTCCATTGAGCTTTCAGACACGATTTTAAAAATCCTCGTAGCGAAGTGTCAGGCGAAAAGTACTGATCTGCTCACCATTTTTAAAAGATTCGAGCCGGTAATAGCCCTGAAGCGCAAACCCCCGTATTATTTCCCATCCGGCTAAGGCTTCAAGCGCAAACGCATCACGGCTGCGGTCACCATCTAGAAACGGTGCGCGAAGCGGATCAAACTCATATCGGATAGTCTGCAAAACATCGCCACCGACATTTCTTACAAGTTTTC
>DASPKH010000039.1:0-4079 GCA_035628175.1 Patescibacteria group bacterium | reverse complement strand
TGTGCTGGAGCTTTTGAATATCCGTGAAGAATTTATCATCAAAAAACACCCGCTTTTTGAGCTTTTAAAACCCGGAATTTTCCTTTCAAAACTGTGCCGCGAAACGTTTGGTAATTACGCTATTTCGCAGATAAAAAAGGCGTATGGTTTGAATAAGAAAATCCTCAATCCGATGCCGGAAAAACGAAAATCAGTTCTTGATTTTTGTTACGTCATCGAAGGCCAGGGTTCGGTTCTTTTAAAAAATTGGCTTTTAAAAAATGGTCTGGAGCAAGAGAATTGCGGGCTTATAAATATTCCGCACACGCGCGACATATATGGACTTTTTTATGATAATTCCGGTGGAAATTTAAAATACCGTGGAATTGTTTTAAAAGAAACGTCCAATGATGTCGCCTTGAGTTCAATTCCAAAAGAAGAAAAAATGCGCGCAGTGATGTCGTTCAATAAAGACGGCTACACACGCTACTGCAAGGATTACAAAGAATATTGGGATTGGGTTTCAAAACGCAATAATGCGCGCTACGAAAACACGATTTTGCACGGTAAAAACTACGATGCGAAAAATATGATGCACGTTTTCCGGCTGCTCTCAATGGCAGAGGAAATTGCGGCGGAAAAGCAAATTAATACCTTCCGCAACGACCGCGATTTCCTTTTTAAAATCAAAAACGGCGAATTTGCGTATGATAAATTGCTGAAGCTCGCTGACGAAAGAATCGAGCGTGTGGATACTGCGTATGAAACGTCTGATTTTCCTAACACGCCGGATGTGGCGGAAATTGAAAGGATTCTTTTAAAAATTCGGAAGACATTTTACAACGAAACTTTTTAAAAATTAGTGAAAACAGAAATTGTCCCAAAACGAAGACGCTTTTTAAAAATAATCGCTGGACTTGGCGGAGGATTAGCTTTGAGTGGAATTTTAGGTAATAAGGCGTTTGCTGTACCGCCATTCAGCGGGCCAAAAAGCGACCATTTTGACGGCGAGAAATTTTTCAATCCGTTTATGGATGCGGCGCAAAAAGACCGCGGTTTTCTGGACGTTTTAAAATGGCAGTTCGGGCGTGAGGAGCCGAAGGGCTACTGGCCGGAATTCATTGATGACGTGAAGCAAATAGTGCCCGAACAGCGTGTGGCCAATGGTGAGATCCGCGCGACATTTGTTAATCACGCGACGGTCTTGCTTCAGGTGGATGGGCTGAATATTATCACCGACCCAGTTTTTTCCGAGCGCGTGAGCCCGTTTAGCTTTGCCGGGCCGAAGCGGCATCGTGCTCCTGGCGTGGCTTTAAAAGATTTGCCGCCGATTGATTTGATTTTGCTCAGCCACAATCATTACGACCATTGCGACCTTGACTCCCTGCACGAGATTGCCAGACGGGATAATCCTGTGATTTTCACAGCGCTGGCGAATAAAGCGTTTCTGAACCGCGAAGGTTTTAAAAAAGTGAAGGAATTCGACTGGTGGCAGGGCGATGCTTTTAAAAATATCCGCGTGACGGCGGTTCCCGCGCAGCATTTTTCAGGGCGGAGTTTAGCGGACAGGAATTATGCGCTCTGGTGTGGTTTCATGCTGGAAACGTCGCAAGGCAATATTTACTTCGCGGCGGATACGGGTTACTGTCCTGTTTTTAAAGAGATTGGCGAGCGTTTTAAAAATATCAAGTTGGCGCTGATTCCGATTGGCGCCTATAAGCCGCGCTGGTTTATGGCACCAGTGCACGTAGGACCTGAAGAAGCGGTAAAAATACATCTCGATGTGGGCGCGCAGGAAAGCATTGCAATCCATTTCGGTACATTTAATCTTGCTGATGAAGGCGAAGGCGAGGCGGAAAAAGACCTTTTAAAAGAGCTGCAAAAGCCGGAGAATTCGAGTGTAAAATTCTTCGCTTTAAAAAATGGTGAAAGCTATTCGATAAAGGGGTAATCCAGTTTTTAAAATGTATTTTCACATAAGAAGTCATTCTGATATGTGGGAGAATTCCACAAACAGGATGACTTTTAATTTTTCTTTTAAGAACACTTTTAAGAACACTTTTAAGAATATTTAACAATTTATCTTGGTAATTCGCTTCAAGTTGCATATTTTGTAAAACATCGCCATCCGGCCCGTAGTAAAAAGTAGATTTATTTCCTCCATATATTTTTAAAGAGGTTTATTTGCCATGAAGCGTTACCACAGCTTTATTGGAGCGGTTTCAGCCGTGTTGCTTCTCGTCACTGAACCGGGATTTTCACAGTCGCATACCGCGCCGAAACAAGAAAAAAAGCCCGCAAAGCGATTCCGGTATTTTTACGAGGAGCGTGCATATCCTTTTGATAAAATTCCCGAGGGCGCTCGTTTAAAAGCATTTCGGTATATGGAAAACTCCATGATGTCTAAGAAAAGCGCGGCTACAATTCTAGCGGCACAGCCGGAATGGCGCGCTATCGGACCTTTTGGTGTAGGCGGCCGCGTAAAATCAGTCATTGTACATCCGGCAAATCCGGATATAGCATATATTGGGACAGCGGCAGGCGGAGCGTGGAAAACAACAAACGGAGGGCAAAATTGGACACCGATTTTTGATGATGAAAACGGGATCGCGTTCGGATCACTGGCACTTGATCCGAGCAATCCAGATGTGCTATATGCAGCAACAGGTGAGCCAAGCAGCAATATTGATGCGTATCTCGGTGCCGGAGTTTTTAAAAGCATGAATGGCGGTACGACATGGAAACTGATAGGTCTTACCGAGGTTGGTGCTTTTTCAAAAATATTTGTTCATCCGAAAAATCCGGGACTTGTCGTGGCAGGAGCTACAAAAGGCCGTGGTGGTTTTTATAAATCCACTAATGGTGGCACAACATGGAAACGCACTTTCCAGCAACCGGTATCAGATGTAACGATCAATCCAAATAATGAAAATGAATATTTCATAGGTGTAGATGGCGTCGGAGTGTACTATTCTAATGATGGGGGTGAAACCTGGGCGCTTAAAAATAATGGAATCCCGTTTACAATCGGAAGAGTTTCCATACAGCAGGC
This sequence comes from Patescibacteria group bacterium, assembly GCA_035628175.1. Taxonomy (GTDB): domain Bacteria; phylum Bacteroidota; class Ignavibacteria; order Kapaibacteriales; family DASPKH01; genus DASPKH01. Next base: position 1,048 of record DASPKH010000039.1, on the reverse strand, counting down.
TGCCTCTAATCCTGATGTAGTCTATGTTCTATTGGAATCAGGTGGGCGTGGCGATGATGGTATCGGTGAAATTTTTAAGACTACGAACCGCGGCGGAACATGGGTTTCAGTCTATAAAGGTCAGAGCGGTTTTTTTAATGGCCAAGGCTGGTATAATAATTATATTGAAGTAAATCCTAAAGATGAAAACCACGTAATTGCCGGCGGAATTGATATTTTCCGTACTAAGGACGGTGGTAAGAATTGGTCAAATACTACATTCTATTATAGTGGTGGCACTGTTCACGCCGATCAGCACCATGCAGCCTTTGCACCATCAAACCCCAACGTTATTTACGCCGGAAATGACGGCGGTATGTATAAAAGCACCGACGGAGGACAATACTGGACACCAATAAATAATAATCTTGCTATCACGCAATTTTACGATATGGCTGTTGACCAATCAAAAGATAATATAAATTATGGCGGTACACAGGATAATGGTACACTTGCAACATCACCAGCCGACTGGGATGCGATTTATGGCGGTGATGGTTTTCATGTTGCCATCAATCATGACAATCCGGATATTGTTTATGGAGAGGTCAACGGCTCTACGGCAAACAGCGTTCCATGGAAGCTAAACAGAGCTACAGGGCAATCACAGCAGCTTACCAATGGTCTGCCTGTAGCGACAGATGCTGCCTACTGGTCAGCACCATTAGTCATTAATCCCCTTGACGGAGAGAGTATTTTTCATGGCCGTACCGCTCTGTATGCCAGCTATAACGGAGGTGCACAATGGGAAGCTGTTTCTCCAGCGAGAACCTCACCAATTGCAGCTATTGGGATGTCGCCAATTGAAAACGGTGTAATCTACACAGGGACGACTACTGGTAGTGTGCATGTAACGCGAGAAGGTGGTTACGAATCATGGAAAGATGTGAGCCGAAATGGCCTCGTCAACCGTTTTGTGAAAGACATCTCATGTTCGCCGTTTCATGGAGGAACAGCCTTTATCGCATTTGGTGGTTACGGAACTCCACATCTTTTTAAAACTACAGAT
>DASPKH010000038.1:0-3892 GCA_035628175.1 Patescibacteria group bacterium | reverse complement strand
GCATATTCAGCTGGGAATAAGATTTGCTTTGACAATATTTTTTACAGAAGGGATATTGGCAAAAAAGGGTTGGCGATTGTACAAAATGAGTTATAGGTTTTAAAAGATACATGAAGATATGCGTTACAGGCGGAGCGGGTTTTATTGCGTCGCATATCACTGATGCGTATGTGGCGCTTGGGCATGATGTTGTAGTCATCGATAATTTTTCAAGTGGAAAGCACGAGAACGTGAACCCAAAAGCTCGCGTCATCGAAATGGACGTGACGGATGAGTCTATCCTTGAAGTTTTTAAAAGCGAGAAGTTTGATGTTGTCAATCATCATGCAGCGCAGATGGACGTTCGCCGCTCGGTGACTGACCCGAAATTTGATGCTGTGACGAATATCATCGGTGGGCTGAATATGTACGAAGCCGCGCGCGAAACAGGCGTTAAAAAAATCATTTTTGCTTCTACTGGCGGCGCGATCTATGGCGAACAGGATTATTTTCCTGCGGACGAAAAACACCCGCAACAGCCATATTCGCCGTACGGAATTTCAAAATTGGCGAACGAAAAATACCTCTTTTATTATAAGCAAATCCACGGCATGGAGTACGTCGCTCTGCGCTATACGAATGTGTACGGCCCACGGCAAAATCCGCACGGCGAGGCAGGTGTAGTAGCGATCTTTGCAGGCAAAATGATCGAAGGCGGGCAGCCTATAATTAACGGTGACGGGCTGCAAACGCGCGACTACGTGTACGTCGGCGATGTTGTTCGTGCGAATGTGCTGGCGCTTGGTGATAACGCGCAGGGAATTTACAATGTGTGCACGACGGTGGAAAGTACCGTTGTAGACTTATTCAGGATTTTAAAAGACGCGACGGGGTCAGATTGCGAGGAAAAACACGCGGAGGCAAAAGCAGGCGAGCAGATGCGCAGCGTTTGTTCTTTTAAAAAGATTGAGTCCGAGCTTGGCTGGACCCCGCAGGTGGTTTTAAAAGACGGTCTAGAGAGAACGGTGGAGTTTTTTAAAGAAAAGCACGCTCACAGGGCAACGGCGTAAATGACCTTCACCACGGCTGATTACGCTGTCATCATTGGCTATTTCGCCATTATTTTTTACGTTGGTTTTGTGTACGCGCGCAGGCGTGAGGCGGGCGATTCTTTAAAAGAAGATTTTATCCTGGCGGGGCGGAAGCTCACGTTACCGCTTTTCGTGGCGACGCTCGTGGCTACGTGGTACGGCTCGATTCTGGGCGTCGGCGAATTTACCTACACATCGGGTATCGTTGCGTGGACCAGCTTCGGGCTGCCGTATTACATCGCCGCACTGCTTTTCGCTTGGTTTGCTGCTAAGAAAATCCGTGCTTCCGACGTCACGTCCATCCCTGAATATTTCACGCAGAAATTTGGCCTTTCAGCAGGGCGCATCGCGTCGCTGCTGGTGCTCGTGATTACCGTTCCCGCGGCATACGCACTGATGCTGGGAACCATTGTGCAGATTTTCACCGGTTGGGAATTGTGGCAATGTATGATTGTTGGCGCAGTCCTTTCGCTCGCGTATATCCTTACGGGCGGCTTCCGCGCTGACGTTTTTACGAATGTCGCGCAGTTTATTTTCATGTATCTCGGCTTCGGCATCCTGTTGTATTTCTGCTGGCAGCAGCTTGGTTCGCCGGGCGACATGCTTTTAAAACTTCCGCCTGCGCACAAGGCCCTTCTCGGCACCAATTCCTGGCAATACGCGCTCGCGTGGTTCATCATTGCGCTGCAAACCTTCATTGACCCGAGCTTTCACCAGCGCTGTTCCGCCGCAGAAACACCAAAAATTGCGCAGCGTGGGATTTTTGTTTCCGTTGCTTTCTGGCTGATTTTCGACTTCCTGACAATTTCAACCGGGCTTTACGCGCGCGCATTTTTAACCGACTTAGCGCAACCCCTCATGGCATTTCCCGCGCTTGGCGAGGCCGTCCTGCCGCCCCTTTTTAAAGGAATTTTCATGGTGGCGCTGCTGGCGACGGTGATGTCTACGCTCGATTCCTACGCTTTCCTCAGCGGCGTCACCATCGGCAATGACATTCTGCACCCGGTTTTGAAACGCGTTTTTAAAAGAGAATTTTCCGTCAAGGCGCTCACGCAGCTTGGGCTTTTGATTTCGTCGGTTTTGTCCGTATATTTCGCAATCCGGATTCCAACGGCCATCGGGCTGATTTACAATGCAGCGTCCATTGCAGTGCCGGGAATGCTCGTTCCGCTGCTCATCTCGTACAACCGCACGTACTTTTTAAAAGAAAAAACGGTTGTCCCGATTATGATAATTTCCGCTGGAATTTCGCTTTTCTGGATTAATGCGCCCCAAAATCTCGGCCTTAAAAACATCGAGCCGATGATTCCGGGAATAATTTTGTCGCTCGTTTCATCGCTATTCTTTTTAAAAAAGCATCACCATGAATCTCGCCAGCCAGCAGGGTAAAACCTGGAATATCTGCAACATCATTTCCGTCATCCGGCTTATCCTCATCATTCCGTCGGCGTGGCTGCTGTGGGTGAACCACAATTTTATCGCCGCCGGACTCGCCGTTTTCTGCTACATCAGCGACCTCACCGACGGCTACCTCGCACGCAAATACAACCTCATCACCGAACTCGGAAAAGTGCTCGACCCGCTTGCAGACAAGCTCTATGTTGGCATCATTTCAGCAATTCTCGTCTACCAAGGGCGCCTGCCGTGGTGGTTCCTCGCTGGAATTCTCCTTCGCGATTTCCTCATTTTCCTTGGCGGCGTCTATGCGCAGAAAAAAACAGGCGTTGTGCTCCCGTCGAATTACCCTGGCAAAGTTGCCGTTGCGCTCATTGCCGCAGCCATGATGGCGGGTACGCTCGACGGCTATTTTGTGCGCGATATTTTTATCTATACGGCGACCGCCGCGATGATTTTGTCGTTTTTGATGTATGGGAAGCGGTTTGTTTCAGTGTTGAAAAATGGGGCGGTGTTGGTGTAGATTTCTTTTTAAAACTACTTTATAAAAATCGGCATTGAGAGGAGCAGTCTTCTGCGACGTGGCAATCGCAAATACTTAAGACGCGACAACCGGTATTTGCGATTGCTTCGTCGGAAGACCTTCGCGCAATAACGTTTTTTGTACTTTAAAAAAACATTCTCCCTTAATTATCCGCAATACATCACCGCAAATCAACGTACTCCCGGAAAAATTGCGTAATTTTGCAGATTGAGTTTTAAAAACCACTTCAAAGTACCAGAAAATGGGAATATTTGACCGTTTTAAAAAGAAAGTAACCGAATTTGTTGACAAAGGGAATGAGATTGTCACCAGGTTCGACCAGAAAGCTGACGCCGCCGCCCTCGAAGCCCTCGAAAAAACCGCCGAAGTCATCCAGTACGAAAAAATCAAGGAAGGCCTTACAAAAACCAGTTCGGTTTTTGTCAATCGTTTGCAGTCTGTCATCGGGATTGGCCGCAAAATTGATGCTGAATTGCTCGATGAAATTGAGGAAATTCTGCTCACAGCTGACGTTGGTGTGACGACGAGCGAAGCAATTATGGATGGCGTTCGCAAGCGCGTAAAAAAAGAAGGTTATGAGGATTCACAAGTTTTGTACCGGCTTTTAAAAGAGGAAATTCAGAAAATTCTTGTAGAATCGCCAAATGCCGAGCGCGATGCGAGCTTCCAGCTTGATGCTGAAAATCTGCCATATGTGCTCATGGTTGTGGGCGTGAATGGTGTTGGAAAAACCACGACGATTGGCAAGCTTTCGCATAATTATAAGGCCAACGGCTGGAAAGTCCTGATTGGCGCGGCTGACACATTTCGCGCAGCGGCAAATGAGCAGCTTGAAGTGTGGGCAAATCGCGCAGGCGTGGAAATTATCCAGCAAAAGCAAGGC
>DASPKH010000037.1:0-4880 GCA_035628175.1 Patescibacteria group bacterium | reverse complement strand
ATCCATTCCGCCGGTCTGCGCCACGAGCCGCGCCAGCACTATCCAGCTTCCGCTTGCGATGATGAACTGCAGTGTGGCAGGTGTCGCGATTTTGATAATGGACGTGATGAGCGGCCCATCAAAGCCAAAGTGCGCGCGCCGGAATTTCAACATGCCGCTGCCTTTAAAAAGGTGATAGCACTGGTACGCTACGCCGGAACTCCGCCCGATAACCGTTGCAATCGCCGCACCTTTAAGCCCCCAGATTTCAATAAAAAGCGGACACAGAATAATGTTTAAAATACTCGCAATCCACAAACTTTTCATCGCCATCGCAGCGTTGCCCGCACCACGGAAAATCCCGTTAATGAGGAAGAGGAACATAATCGCCGCGCTGCCGCCAAGCATGATTTGCGTAAAGATTTTCCCTTCGGCAATCACCTCCGGGCTCGCTTTCATCAGTGCCAAGATGTCACCCGCAAATACCACGCCTGCAATACTTAAAACGAGCGTCACCCAAAAGCCAATAATGAGCGACTGCGCGCCGGCATGAGCTCCGCCTTCCGCATCTTTTTCGCCGATGCGCCGCGCCACGATGGCCGTTGCTGCCGTGCTCAGACCCATTGCCAGTGAGTAGATTATCGTGATAAATGTCTCTGTCAGGCTCACTGCTGCGATAGCATTCGTGCCGAGCTTACTCACGAAAAACATGTCCACGATGGCGAATACGCTTTCCAGGCTCAGCTCCAGAATCATCGGTATCGCCAGCAGGAACATCGCCTTTCGGATGCTGCCAACGGTGTAATCCTGTTCCTCGCCGTTGAGTGATTGTTTAATTATTTTAAAAAAGCTGGTACGTTCGGCTGCTGCTGCGGTCTGGGTTGACATTGTAAAAATCGGAATACGTTTTAAAAAGGGAAAGATACGGAAAATGCGGCGAGAAGTTTCTTTTTAAAAGCAGTTGTTTTTAAAAGTTTACGGAAAATTGACAGTTATTTTAAATAAGCACTATTGCATAATTCCCCTCCGAGGAGGGGATTTCGATTTTTTATTTTGTGTCATTGCGAGGAGTCTTTGACGAAGCAATCGCAAATACTTCGGACGCGGCAAACTGTATTTGCGATTGCCACGCCGCGAAGACGATGGCTCGCAATGACAATAACTTTTTAAAAACTACTCCGGCAAAACTTCTGCCGAAATACCAAATTCTTTTAAAAACTCAATGAGCGTCGCAGAGTGAATTTCTCCGGAAGGGGAATCCACACGTAGGATTTTATCACAATCTGTCAAATCAAATGTCGCCGAATAATTTTTAAAAGAATTGCATATCTGCGTAACAAGCATTTCGGCGTGATGCTGCTCACGCACGTCCGTTTTAAAAACTTCTATCATGGCATTTTACAATTGTTACTGCTGAGCACGTTCAAAATTCAGCGCGATAATTCCACAATCAAACGTAGTCGCTTTTACCAATTTTAACCGCAATTTATCTTCAACATTTTTAAAAATAGGCATTCCATTTCCAATTGCTGTCGGATTTACAAAAAGATAATATTCGTCGACTAAATCTGCTGCAATCAGTGAAGAAACAAACGTCGCTCCGCCACACGCATAGATGTCACGGCCCTCCTCATTTTTTAAAGCCGTAATTTCTTCCACAAGGTTACCCTTTGCCAGTACGGTATTCTCCCACGGCGATGTCTCGAGCGTTTTTGTAAAAACAACTTTTGGCGTATCGGAAAATACTCTGCCGCCTTCATACTCAGGATTTTCCGGGTCTGCCGCGACGCCTGCCCAGTGCGGAATAAAACCTTCCGCGAGTTTTCGCCCTAAAACAATCGTCCCGATATTGCTCACAATGCCGCTCACATACGCATTGATATCTTCCGTCCACGGGAACGTCAGCCAGTCCATCTCGCCATTCGGCCCGCCGATAAATCCGTCAATTGTCATCTGCACCTGTAGTTTCAGCTTTCTCATTTTTCCTACCTTTCTTTGTTGTATTATTTGTTTTTAAAAATTTTAAAAATTCATCAAAAGTTTGTCATTGCGAGGAGTTCGTCCAACATGGCAATCGCAAATACTTGGAACGCGACAGGCTGTATTTGCGATTGCCACGCCGCGAAGACGACAGCTCGCAATGACCATTGTAAAAGTCTAATTCTCGGCCAGTTCCTTTACACTCGCGAGCGCTTTCGTCCACATCTGGTCAAAACTGTCGTACCATTTTGGTGCTGTATCGCATGAAATATCAAGCCTTGAAATCCCTCCATTTTCCGTCACTGTATATGTTTCCAGAAAGCCCTTCCAGTCCTGCACTTCCGGGCTGTCAAAATCCTCTTTTCCTTTTAAAATCATGCCCTGATGCTCGAAGGTAATTGTGTCATTTGGCTTGTGCACGGCCACTTTGCTCACCATGCCATCGCCTTCCGGCCCAAGAAAACGTACTGTGCTACCTTCCGAAAAATCACCTTCTGCATACGAACCCTCATGGAACGCCGAGGTCCATTTGCGATAGGTTTCATCTTGTAAAAGCACGTCCCAGATTTTCTCTTTCGACGCATTGATTTCGATCGATTTTTTGACTGTTTGTTTGCTCATTTCTTCACCTTTTTAAAGTTTTAGTTATCTTTCAACTTTATAATTTAGTTCAGTTACACCCGAAGCAAATTGCCGGGTAGGAGCCAGAAGTTTCAGGCTTGTTTTTTCCTTGATGTTTACAAACAACGGAATTCCCTTTCCAAGGAGAATTGGATTAACAAATAGCCAGTAGCCGTCAATTACGTTCTCCTGAATAAGCGAATGTGTTGCTGTCGGGCTGCCAAAAAGCAATATTTCTGAACCTTCCTGTTGTTTTAGCTCATTAATCCTGTCTGAAATATTATCGCTGATAATTGTTGTGAGTGGTAAATCCATGTCTTTCATTGTTTTGGATAAAACAACCTTGCGAGCGTTATTATACCACGTTGAATGCTCAATGTCGTGCTTGCTCGCGTTGGGCTTTTTTCCTGCATTTGGCCAGTAATTTTCCATCAGCTGATACGTTACCCGCCCATATAATGCGGTGTCGGTTTGGCTTATCCGCCTACCTACATGATCAAAAATTTCTTCATCAACTTTAATCCAGTTCATTTCTCCGTTTGGCCCTGCTACAAAACCGTCAAGCGATATGTGCATAAATGAAATTATTTTTCTCATTTTGTTCAATTTTTATGATTAACAATGGTTTTAAAAAGTTCTTTCAAAAGAAAAAATCTCTTGAACGCGTTTATCGCGCAAATACAGCGCGCCCCACAGTAGAATTGCCACATACACCGGAAACAAAACGTGCGAAAAAAGCGGGCTTCCCACGCGGACATGCGCAGCAATCGCGCCGCCGAGATAGCCTGTGAGCAAAATGGCGCCAGCGACCGATGTGCGAGGAATCACATACACGATAAGTAAAATCAGCTCAAGGATTCCAAGCGGCACGGCAAGCTCCGGCGCATAGCCAAGCTGGCGCGATGTTTCCTCGACAGGCGCAATCCTCATGATATGAATGACGCTGTCAAAAAGCAGGAACAGAATGGCAATTCCGCCCATGATACGACTTGCCCAAAGAGCTTTATTTGAAACGGGTTTTTCAACGGTGAGTGTGTACATGACTGTAAGAGTTTAAAAAGTTTTTAAAAATGAAATTACGCCTGCTGCGGGGCCTGCTGCATGTGCGACACCATCCACTGAATACCGAATTTATCGGTGGTCATTCCAAAAAGGTCACCCCAGAACTGCTTTTCCATCGGAATACTCACCGTACCGCCATCTGACAGCTTTTTAAAAATCTCCCGCGCTTCTTCCTCGGTATCAGCGCCATAGTTTAGCGACATGTTGTTGCCAAATTCCGCTTTTTGCCCCATGGACTCGAGCATATCCGTGCCCATGAGGATATTGCTACCGACGTACAGGGCGATGTGCATAATTTTATCCTGTTCGGTAGCCGATATGCGGTCTGCCTCAGGCGTATCTTTATATCGCATGATGCCGATGAATTCACCACCGAATACGGATTTGTAAAAATTGAAAGCTTCCTCGGTATTGCCGGGAAAGTTAACATACGGATTGAGTTGTGCCATTGTTCCAACCTCTCTGAGTTAAATAAAATGTATTAAAATGCAAGCTGCATTTTACAGCTTTCTAAAAATATTTTCCAACTGGTGAGTATGTCTTTGGAAGTGATACGCAAAAAAGTAGAGCCACTCCAGGCGAGTGAATTTTCCAATACCCGGGAGTTCAAAATCAAGGCAGGTAGGTGACAGATCAAGCGTTTCTGCTGCGTTGATAATTGTACTGAATCGGGTTTTAAAAGATTGAAGCAGAAATTCCTTTTCCAGCGGTTTATCTGTAGGAATTATAAATTCCGGAGATTCCATTGTACGTGTGAAATCCAGGAAAATTGCCTTGAGAGTAGCAATTTTCTCGTCCGGTGACCGGTGTGTCTCTTCCACATTTCCTCGGAGAATTTCAACAAGGCCCGAGGATTTCAGTAAATGATCAGCCACCTGAGCTGCAGTCCAACTTCCCTCAAAAGGAACAAGATTTACCTGTTCATTTTTAAAAGCCGAAATAGCCTGTATGAGTCTATCCTGTGTTTTTACGATCTCTGCCAGAACCTCTTGTTTCTGTGCAGCATTTACTGAAATTTTAGTGTCTAAATTTATCATCGTTCCAACCTCTTAGAAATTCTTAGTTATATGGAAGAACAAGTTGATCTTCAGTTTCCAGCCGCACCATACACGTCATTTCATTACTGTTTTTATACCATTCCACACAGGCGCTGCTGCGGTCGAGCTGCGGGTGATGGAGCAGACTTTGAAATGCATCGCCGATTCTCTGCACGTTGTTTTTAAAATCGCGAATTGTCT
>DASPKH010000036.1:0-4441 GCA_035628175.1 Patescibacteria group bacterium | reverse complement strand
AGATTATCGCCGAGCAACGCCGAGTTGACGCTGAATGTATGCTCAATTGAGAACGGCACTCTGACAATCTTGAAAACAGAAAAGGAGTCTGTAAAAGAAGACACAATTGATGCGCTTCGCAAGGCAATTGACAGTGTAATGAAGAGATTGCTCGAATAGAATTTTTACAATATCACATGTTATAGATCAAAAATATATGGAAGTATTTGTTTGCCGGGGCTATTCCGGTTCGATATACAGAGTGAATGCAGATGAGAACCTACCGCTAAGCATGCTTATTCCCGTGATGGCGCAAAGCATCGGGTTGTACTCGAGTGACGTGGAACGCCTGGGAATTTACAATCTCACGAAAGACCGTGAATACACTGACGCCGACACGCTCCAGGCAGTTGGCGCGCAGGATGGCGATCTGCTGATTTTGGCAGATGGCGGGATTTGTCATAAGAAGTAGATGAATATTCCTAACGAACTCATTGATACCCTTTTAAAAGCCGAAAAAGTTGCGGTGCTGACAGGCGCGGGCATTTCTGCGGAAAGCGGAATTGCAACATTCCGTGACCCAGACGGGCTGTGGGCAAAATTTAACCCGGCTGAACTCGCCAGCATGGACGGCTTTTTAAAAAATCCGGAGCGTGTGTGGCAGTGGTACCAGTACCGGCGCCAGGTGATTGACAAAGCCAAGCCGAATCCCGGCCATACGGCGCTTGCCGCGATGCAGTATATTTTTAAAGATTTTACGCTCATCACGCAGAATGTGGACAGGCTGCACCAGTCGGCGGGTTCGACGGACGTGGTGGAGCTCCATGGCAATATCATTGATAATCACTGCTCGCGCTGCCAAAAGCCCTTTGAAGAAGAGATAAATATTGAGGCGGAGGAAATACCGCGCTGCACGTATTGCGGCGGGATGATTCGCCCATCGGTCGTGTGGTTTGGCGAAATGCTGCCGGAAGATGCCATTTTCAAAGCGGAAGATGCGGCGCTTGAGTGCGATGTTTTCCTCACGGTCGGCACGTCGGCAGAAGTGTACCCCGCGGCGATGCTGCCCGTTGCAGCAAAACGTGCGGGAGCATTCCTTGTGGAAATTAATCCTGATTTTACGCATGTGAGCGGAATTGCGAATGTTTGCGTGCATGAGGCGTCAGGCGTAGCGCTGCCCCAAATTGTGCGGCTTTTAAAAGAACAAAAGAATCTTTAAAAATATGATAATCGGAATCGGAACAGACCTCGTAGAAGTATCGCGCATTGCCTCATCCATCGAAAAATACGGCGACCGTTTTAAAAACCGCATCTTCACAAAAACGGAGCAGGAATATTGCGACGCGCGCCCGAAAACAAGTGCGCTTCACTACGCAGCGCGATTTGCCGTGAAGGAAGCATTCAGTAAGGCAATTGGAACGGGAGCTGCGCAGGGTTTTGTGTGGAGCGACATCGGTGTTCGCAATGAGCCATCGGGCAAGCCTGTCCTTGAGCTTTCGGGGGTTTTAAAAGAGCGCTGGGAAAAGTATGTGCTGCACGTGACAATTTCGCATACGCAGAATCATGCGGTTGGCGTGGTGGTAATTGAGGATGTGTCGAAATAGATTTTTGCACACAGTTTAGTTTTTAAAAGTCCTGCTTTTTAAAAAGCGGGATTTTTCGTTTTAAAAGCATAATTTTGTGGAAGAATCCCTCTGCCCTACGGGCATCTCCCTTAAAAAGGGAGACATTCTTCTTTCGCGTTTTAAAAACAATAGATAGACTTTGCATGGCAAATGAAGTAATTCCAGATATTATTTGTCAAGTGTACGCAGGTGATAAGTCAGTTGCGATTATTCACACTGTATTAAATAAATTTCTACCGGGATATGAAAAGCTTAATGTAGACTATGCTTTCAAGCCGGATGATCCAAAGTATGTTTTTAAAACCGAAGATGAAATGGTGAATTACTTTCTTGACAAGAAAGGTCTAGAGCAAACTTTTTATTGGAATAAATATCAGGATAATCCTGATAAAATTATGGTTGGTGCGAATATAACGACTGATGACAAACTCGTTATTAGTTTAACTTTTGACGGGAATTCAGAAACCAAATTCAAATATTTCCAAGCTTTAAAAAATCTTCTCAATTCAGAAATTGGTGTAATTACATATGTAAATCCGGCTGAGTACAAAAACGGAGAAGATTTCATTAAAAAATACAAATAAAACATTGACATAAAGCTAAAATTCAGCTTTTACAAACACTCACAAAGCTCACTAACTCACAACACTCACTCAACTTTTTAAAAATATGCTCTCATCTATCTATCACGCAGGACTTCCCCTCACACTTGGTATTCTCGGCGGCGGGCAGCTCGCCAAAATGACGGCGCAGGCGGCCTATCGTATGGGTTTGCGCGTGGCGATAATTGAGCACGCGGAAAATTCGCCGGCGGGTATGATGACGAAACTCGATTTTCCAAAGGGCTGGTCTGACGACCCGTCGCTGGATGAATTTATAAAAGTAAGCGACATCGTGACGCTGGAAAACGAGTTTATTGATGGGGAAACGCTGCAGATTATCGCCGAAAAGCGACAGGTCTATCCGATGCCCCAAACCATGCTGCTCGTGCAGGACAAGCTCACGCAAAAGGAAACGTTTTTAAAAGCGGGTATCCCGATGGCGGAATTTGCGCCGATACACACGGTCGAGGACGGCATTGCTTTTGGCGAAAAATGGGGCTTTCCCTTTGTGATTAAAACGCGGAAATACGGCTACGACGGCTACGGCAACGCGACCGTTTACGACAAATACGACATCCAGGGCGCCATTAATAAATTTCACGACCCCGAGTCGCCGCGCGAGCTCATGGCGGAATCATTCGTGAAGTTTTCAAAAGAGCTAGCCGTGATGGTCGCGCGCAACCGCCGTGGCGAAACCGTCGTCTATCCGTGCGTGGAAACCGTGCAGCGCAACCACATCTGCCACGCGGTTCTGGCTCCCGCGCCTGTGAGCGACGAGGTTTTAAAAGCCGCGCAGGACATCGCACTGAAGTGCGTGGAAACGATAAAAGGCGTGGGCGTTTTCGGCATTGAAATGTTTTTAAAAGAGGACGGCTCGCTCGCCTTCAACGAAATCGCGCCGCGCCCGCATAATTCCGGCCACTACACCATCGAGGCGTGCCACACATCGCAGTTTGAAAACCACGTTCGTGCCGTGTGCAATCTCCCGCTGGGTTCGCCCGCAATGGTTGTGCCCGCCGCCTGCATGATAAATATCCTGGGCGTTCGCACCGGCCAGGGCATCCCCGACACGCCCGTCGGCACGCTGAAAGAACCCCACGCCGCGCTCCACCTCTACGGCAAAAAAGACTCGCGCACCGGCCGCAAAATGGGACACATCACCGCCCTCGGCTCCACGCTCGAAGAAGCATACACGCGGGCAAATACTGCAGCGGAAGAGTTGGTATGGTAGGGAGTTTTTAAAGTTTTCAACATTGATAAAAAAAAGACGTAGGGTAAAACCTTACGTCTTTTAAAATTGATAATTTCCTACTGGTGTTTACTCTGCTTCGACTAAGGGATTAGCCATTATCTCTGGAGTAAGCTTATTAAAATATTTTTTAAGTTCTTTTTCGGTAATTACTTCTCTAACAGACGGCGCTCCTTTCAGTGTTTCAAAACTGTCTGAATAATAATCTTTAGCATCCTCTTTTTGAGGGGGTGCTACTACCATAGTTACTGCAAATTTATTATCTTGACTTAATCTTGCTAATCTTCCAAACCATTTATTTGCTTTTTCAAGAATTTCATTGTTATTTAACAGATCGAATGAGATTGGTTCAATCAATTGTTGTTTACCATTCATCCAACCTGCTTTAAACAAATAATCGTACTTTTTACTAGCTAATTTTACATTTTGCTTTACATGTTTTTGTAATCCTTTATTAACCATTTCATGGTAAATAGTAGACCAAACTTTTTGTTCATCATATCTATGTTCAGGTTGTTTTTCTTCGGCTTGAACAACGAATTCTGCAAAAAGGCTATGTAAACGCAGCAATGGATTTACGTTTACTCCAGACATTACTTCTGACCATTCAAAACAAGTTCCGTCATCTGGTACTAAATACTGAAGTAATATATTAATATCAGGTTGGGCGGTATTAAATATCTGAGGTGCATGTTTATCTTTATTTAGTTCTTTCTTTTTTAACTTAAAGAAATTATCTAAATATTTGATGAGACTTCTATAATTGTTTCCATCAAAATCAGAAAAGAATTTAGACAGTCTTCTGGTATGATTTGTTATTAAATAGTCCATCTCGTAGGTATCAGGAAGCCACATTAATATACCTACATTAGCAAACTCCCCAATAGACCTATCATGAACATAACGCAGGACAGCAAATTGATATGGTTTCATGCTAGTACCCCACAAAGCCCTTGAGTTACCAAGTGTGAGCAATTTCCGCGATT
>DASPKH010000035.1:0-3499 GCA_035628175.1 Patescibacteria group bacterium | reverse complement strand
CAAATGGCTTTGGCACTGGCCGGAGCGCATATTTGATAAGCTCAACGTCGAAGACGTTATCTTCTAATAATAATATTTTTAAAACGTGTTCATTCATAAAATTTTAAAACTCCCGTTGAATCATTTCAAAGGCGGAATGTTCCAGGAAAGCACCTCTGCTGCTGCGTGCTGGTATTATTCATAGTCACATGGATTATAAAGAGAACACGCATTGTGCAGTAATTGTTGCACTTTCAAAAAAAAATTTGCCGTACGGATTTTTCTCGCAACCTGACTACTAAAAAAACCCTGTTTCTATAAAAAAAGATTCCGCAAATGTAGACAATTCTATCTGTTAAAAAAATTGCCTTAATGACTTCTCCCCTATGTTAAAAACCTGGGGCGGAAAGAAACAATGTAACAATCGCTGGCTCCTTTGTGTAGTTTCGCAAGATGTGCGGGATATTTCCATCATAGCAAAACTCCTCACGCTCCCTTACCACATACTCATCACCTTTTAAAACCACGAGCAATATCCCTCTCTGCACAATTCCCCGTACCTCTGCGCTTATTGTAATATTTTCTCCTGTCATCTGAGACTGAGGAGGTAGATACAGTTCAATAAGCTGATGATCTTTTTTTGTGCGCATTGGCCGCAGGAGCAACATATGGAATTTTCCTTCAGTGCGCTCACCTGCAAGCAATATCGAATTATTTTTTTTCTGTACAATAGCTTCGGGTTGAAGCGGAAAATCCTCTACAGAATCCTGCGTCTGCGACAAAAACCAGCAAAGTGAGTAGCCGAGCGTGACTACGATCTGCCGAAGGTCTTCCGTTTGAATTTTCCGCTTTCCGGCCTCTACGAGCGACAGGAAACTTTTTGAAAGACCGGCTTTTTCCGCAACCTGCTCTAATGTGGCATCACGCGTAGTACGGAGCCGCCGGATATTTTCGCCCAGAAGTTTAGGATTATGGATCAGATCACGTGCGCCTACAGCCATTGTAAAAAGCAATCCTGCAATATATTCTGTAATATAATAAAATTATTGCTACACAGTGTAAAAACCGTAATTTCGGCTTACAAACTTTTCGCAGCAAAAATTCTTTATCACTTCTTAAGCATTATTTAAATAACTATGCTAGAATCAGCAATTGAGTTTATTCAGCAGCTTTCACCCATTGGCATTCTGCTGTTTGCCTGTCTGATCACTTTTACAGAAAATATTTTTCCGCCATCGCCGAGCGATTTGCTGCTTGTTTTTTGTGGAACGCTTGTAGGGCTGGGAACCGTCGGATTTTTCCCTCTCACCATCATGGCGACCATTGGTAGCACAATCGGATTTGCCGTCATGTATTGGCTTGGCAAAAAATTTGAAAAGAATGCTGTTGAAAAGCGTAAATTAAAATTTATCCCTGAAGAAGCCCTTTTTAAAGTGGAGGGCTGGTTCAGAAAATGGGGTTACTGGCTGATAATTGTGAACCGCTTTATGTCCGGGACACGCGCTGTTATTTCATTTTTTGCAGGAATGTCCAAGCTCAATTTTTCCATTACACTCCTGCTTTCCGCCGTTAGTGCCCTCCTGTGGAACGGCATCCTTGTTTTCCTAGGTATGAAGCTTGGCGAAAATTGGCGAAGCATCAATGAATATCTTACCACCTACGGTAAGGTAATTGGCATCGTTATCGCTATTGCAGTCATATTCTTCACACTCAAATGGTTTATCCAGCGAAAAAGCCTTCAAAATGACTAGCGGACAGCTTCACACGTTGCGAGCTTTATGTAGACAGAATTGGGAAATTCCTTTTTAAAACGGGTAAATGCAGTGTTTGCCTCAGCACGCCTGTCCAGAACGCAATTTACCTGCCCAAGCCGCACAAGTGATTTTTCAAGTACACTCTGAGGAATACTACGCGATGAAGTCACTTCCTTTAGAATTGTCAGGGATTGCTCAAATTGCTGATTTTCAGCCGCACATTCGCTTAGCATAAATCGCACTTCGTAATCGAGCGAATCCCCTTCGGCAATTGTCTGCGCAATATTCTCGTACATTTCACACGCCATTTTGATCTTCTTATTTTTAAAAAGCTGGTCTGCCTGAGCCAGTTGCTCGCCAATCCGCGAATCTTCAGCACCTGTTGACATAATTACCGTGTCTTTAAAGCGCTCCGTTTCAACCGGTTTTAAAGGAGCGGGTTCCTCTGGCTGGGCTTCAGCAGGGGTGGGCGTATGTTTAGTAAATATATCGCGGCGTACGGGCGACATACAGCCGTTGATTAATATTACGAGTAATAGCAGTATTGCAGGTTTCATTATGTTGTGCAGTAATAAATAGTCATAAAAAAAGCACGACGAATATACTGACGTGCTTTTTAAAAGCTGAAAATTCTTTTAAAATATTTTTAGTGAACTGCTTCTTCCTGCTTATTGTACCATGTTAGGTCAACTGAATCTTCCCCGCCATCTACGCCAAGGATCGTTCCATTCACCCACTGCATTTCATCTTTCACAAGCAATTTTAAAACATTTGCTATGTCTTCAGGCTGCGTGAGGCGGTGGTAGGGATTGCGCATATACGCATTGTTCATAATAAGGTCGTTGCCTGGGATTTTGCTGAGCGCCGGCGTATGTGTTACTCCTGCGCGGATCGTATTGGCAGTAATCCCGTATGGAGCAAGTTCGAGTGCGAACTGCCTGATGTAGGCTTCCATCGCAGCTTTTGCTGCCGAAACTGCGCCATACGTTGGGAGAACACGCGTACTTCCAGCGCTTGTCATGCCTACAATGCGGCCGCCTTTAGCCATCAGGTTTTCCGTCACGATGCTCTGCGTCCAGTACACAAGCGAATTTGCCATAACGTCAATCGTCATCTCAATCTGGCGCTGCGTAAGCATTCCTTCCGTCTGGCTTACCAGCGGCTGCAGCGATCCAAAAGCAAGCGAGTGCATAAGTAAACGGATAGTAGCGCCTTCCTGATGCGCAAAATGATCTTTGATTGATTCCACAACTTCACGGCGACGTTCGGCATCGGCTGCGTTCACATTAAAAAAAATTGCCTGAACGCCCTTCGCCTGAAGCTCCTCCTTTAACTCCTCCACAGCCTTCAGTCCTGCTGCCCGGTCTAAATGCACACCGATAATATTCATCCCCTCATCTGCCAGAGCAAGCGCTGCCGCCCGGCCAAAACCGCTTGAAGCCCCAAGAATTAAAGCGTAATGTCTGTTGTGATTCATAATGTCGTTAATCCGCAATCAATGTATTGTGCTGAATGGTATTAAATTCTTTTTTAAAAACTTTACATCAGGTGGTTTTTAAAATCTTTAAAAAAGCCTTTACGGGCGGTGAAATTAAAAACAATTCTGCAAAGTTATGAAGTAGATGAGTAGAATCAAAGCAATATGTTCGCAATATGACGCTATTGTGAATAGAAATTCACTTTTTAAAAATATTTTACATAAAAAAAAGCTCCAGTGATTTCATTTTTCTTATAATACCAGAATTACTTGTGAAGTATTACTTAAT
>DASPKH010000034.1:0-2594 GCA_035628175.1 Patescibacteria group bacterium | reverse complement strand
CAAAAACTAAATCGGCAAATTCACGGCTATACACAAAAGGTTTCTTTTCCAATTTTCCACTTGTGTCAGCAAGTCCATCAACTAAATGGGACGAAATATGTGCTAAGCGAAGACGCAGTGAAGGCTTAAAGCCAACTTCATAAGTCCGGTCACTTTCTTCATCATAATATTTCTTAGAATCTCTTAAACTGGAGCTTGAAAAATTAACCCCAAAATAGTAATCACTTGTTTCGACCGGAAATTTAAAATTTCCTTCAGAACGCAATCTTGTAAAAGTATAAAAATCCACTCCAAAAGCTACATCCCTATTTGGTAATTTATATACGTCAATGGAATTACCAATATCTAAACGTAATTTATTATCGGCGAACTGATACATAGCTCCAACTCGACCTTCGAGTGGATTTGCGATAAGCGGTGTAAAGCTCAATCTGCCAACGTGTGTATCTATAGGAGTGTTGGGAACAGTAGTTGGAGATAAGGAGAAAGACTGTGAAACCCCAGTTAAGATAACCAATACAACAACAATTATTCGCTTCATTTTTAAAAACACAATTTTAAAAGATGCAAAATTACGAAATTCGCGTATGGTAACCGCATAAACGCACTTTTTACAACGCTTTTTAAAAATATGACCTATACATTTGTACCGTTTCATGCGCTGCACGGGCGCGAGGCGATTGTGGTGGACGGGCATCGTTCGCGCGGGCTGGTGCTCTCGCACTGGAAGGAATCCGCGACGCCTGTAGAGCTGCGCGGCGACACGAGCGCCGACTGCGTGCTCAATGCTTTAAAATCCGATATTCCCGAGCTGCAAATCCCCATCATCACGGCAACGCATTTCGACATTGACGGTTTCGTGGGCGTGTGGGCGATTATGAACCGCGAGCTGGCGCTTCAGCACGAAGGCGTTCTGCGGGAAATGGCGCTCATTGGCGATTTCCGCGAGCTCGACCTTTCAAAGCGGGATGCTGAAACCGCGCTGAAGCTCGTGTGCTGGATAAACGCGCTGGAAAAAGCCGTGTACTACGCGCCCTACGGGGCCGCGCATAATGAGTTGCTCGAGTGCGCACAGAAGTTCGACTATTTTCTTGATGAATTCGCCTCCGTTTTAAAAAATCCTGATGATTTTAAAAAAACCTGGCAGCCGGAATTTGACCGCGTTGTAAAAGATTACGAAACCGCACATTCAGACAAAACTCTTTTAAAAAGTTTTCCTGCACTCGGCCTTGTAGCAATTCAAACTCCTGAACCGCTTCATTACTACGCACTTTTCAGCCGCACAATTGGCTTCGACATGGTGTGCGCCATGTACTCTGACAATCGCTACGAGCTGGAATACAAATACACCACGTGGGTGGACATTACCTCGCGCCCAACACTCCCGCGCATCAGCATGGAGCCTCTCGCCCAAAAGCTCAATGCGCTTGAAGTGAGTGGCCGCACGTGGACGTTTGAAAGCATCAGCGACACAGGGCCGATACTGCGACTCGATGGCGATTACCTCACAAAGGAGGAGCGTTTTCAAAATCCGTTCGAGCGAGAGATTTTTAGTTCGTCCATTGAGCCGGAAGAGTTTTTAAAAATGGTTACGGAATATTATTCAGCAGCTTTTAAAAACATCCATCCGAAGGAGGCTTGGACCTGGAAGGAAATGCGGGCGTTGGAAAGTGTCGGATTTTGAGGTTTAAAACTATTCAAACCGTCATTGCGAGGGCTGCTTTTGCGCGACGTAGCAATCAAGAATACACAATGGAGCGACAACATGTATTTGCGATTGATTCGATAGAAGGCCTTCTCGCAAGAACAAACATTTTACAAAAAAAAGCAGGCGAATGATTTCACCTGCTTTTTCTATTAAAAATAAACTTTAAAACACTTAATACCGCATACTTGCCGCAACAGTTGCACCATCCGGCATTTCTGTGGGTGGGAGAATATGTACATCGGCACTCGTAAGAATTGCTTGTGTAGCAGCAAGATTTACGAGGTCCATTTTATCCTGCGCGGCGACCTGCCCATCCATCATTACGTTGCCGGAAACAGGGTCAAACTTACCCCAGGTATGTGTGCCCTGCGCTATAAATAAATCCATTACGCGGCCTTCATGTGCAGCTTTAAGAACCGCCTGCAAATCTGTTGAGTACAAGCCGCCGCCCTTTGCGCGCTCATAACCTTCCTTTGCTTTTTCACGCTGCTTTTTAAAATGCTTTTGCACAGCTTCCCAGGCTTCTTCATGCAGGCGGTTTACGCCGAGCGCGTCGGGATTGCCCATTACACCTTCATCTACGAGCTGGTCGTAATTATTGGCCGTGCGGTAGATAGGGTGCAATTCCTCAACGCCTGCTATCACAAGTGGTGCCTGCGGATGATTCCTGAAAAATTCGTCTATGCCAAGAGCCAGATGTTGGAAGTAATTTGGCGTGTGTCGGTCTTTGTTATTTGCGTGCGCGCCCTGGTTGTAATTAATGGCCAGTACATTGTGGTCTTCATGCTTTGGCTTGTCGTCTTCGTCGCGCAGATCATCCTCGGCTATTCCCGCGTGAAGTGCTTCCTGAAGCGTTTGTGGCAGCATTGCGTGCTCTACTTCTTTT
>DASPKH010000033.1:0-3312 GCA_035628175.1 Patescibacteria group bacterium | reverse complement strand
CACATTTACTCAACCAGTCGCCCAGCGTGGAGGAATTGCGCTACAAGGTTCCTTTCATTTGCCAGCGTCAAATGGTTATAGATTTGCAATTATACCTACCGTTGCATATTTAAGTGCAGGGAATGAATTTCCAGCTCAGGGAGCAAGTGTTGCATTTGCCACATGGTTTCCAAAGCTTGGAGTTATAACTCCCTATACTGCGGTAGGCCCAGCTATTGGCTTTCGCAATTCAAATGAATGGGGCTATGGTGCAATTGTAAATTTGGGTGCAGCGATGGAGATTTTTACAAACATAACGCTCAATGCTGAAGTAGCCGGGATCGTACAGGTGAACCAGTATGATAATATTACGCATGGAGTTGTTTCGCCAAGCGTGTCGCTTGGCTGGACTTTTTAAAAAATTCAACGTCATTTTTAAAAGCCGGATTCATTACTTTAGAACTGGATTTTTTTCTTATACTCTTCTTCCAATATCGCAGTGAATCTCAAAAGTGGGAAACTAAATTACGGCTTGGACTTTTACAAACTCCATATAAACATTTTACATTAATTGCCGAAGGTGAAGTTTTTAAAATCTTGAGCATGGCTATGAATGCCGCCCCGGAAATGCGTTCATGGCAATGAAGGTATGGGCAACCTCGGATGAGGAAGCGATAGACATAATAAAAGTGATCGGAGAGAAAATCGGTTTCATCACAACAAAAAGAGTATATGTATATGGTACAGAATAGAGCCTCCCGGACAAGCTCCCCATGGCTATGACATACAGTTAGAGGATAAATAGCCGGATTACCTTTTAAAGAAATCTTTTCTTTTAAAAAATGTTGTATTGAAATCAGAATGATTTCGAACATTATTTAAAAAGAATATGAAGACTTTTAAAAGTTTTTTACTGTGTTTTGCGTTTGTAGCAGGCTGCACTAAAGAAACCGAACCTGGACGCATCTACACAGACACGCTACCTGCCACGCAGGAGAATCCGGTGGAGGTTTTTGCGGAAGACACAACGCAGAATGTGCCAGCCGGACCGGATGTTTTTGACGAGCCATGGGCACAGACTGCGGAGTTTGACTCCACCATCACAACGCCGGACACCACGACTTTTAAAGAACGGTATAAGGACATTACGCCGGAGGCTGTCAATACAAAAAAAATGACACTACCGATTGGCGGGCGCATCTCGGGTCCGTCGGTGCTGCGCGTACAGATCCTGCTCGACCGTGTGCGCTTTTCACCGGGCAGCATGGACGGGAATTTCGGCAACAACACACGCAAGGCGGTCTATTGGTTTCAGCATCAGAACGGTTTGAAAACAACCGGCATTGTAGACAATCAGACGTTTAAAAAGCTGGTCGAAAAAGCAGGCAATTTTGGTAAGCCGATCATTTCATATAAACTAGCAGAAGGCGATATCAAATATCCTTTTACCAAGATCCCGAAGGATATTTATGAGCGCGCAAAGCTTCGTGGCACGTATTACGAAAATCTTGCTGAAAAGCTCGGCGAGGATTTTCATCTCAGCCCCGAGCTTTTAAAAACTCTGAACCCGAAAACGGATTTTCAAAAAGCTAAAGTAGGCGATGAAGTATTTGTACCGAATTCCTATACGGACACGAGCGGCGATGCTCCGGCGCCGATCGCACGGCTGGTGGTTTCGCATGAGGGCTACTACCTTCACGCGCTTGATACGGCTGGCAATATTATTTACCACTTCCCTTCTACACTAGGCGCCTCATACGATCCTTCACCAACCGGTAATTTAAAAGTCCGCTCAAAGACCATTGACCCGTGGTGGCACTATCAGCCGAAAATCCTTGAGCGTGTGAAGGATACGGAAAAAGACGCAATTATTCCCGGCGGCCCAAATAACTCCGTCGGTAAAGTCTGGATGGCGCTTTCAAAACGGCATTACGGCATCCATGGCACAAGCGCGCCCGAAACGATTGGCTATGCCCAGAGCGCAGGTTGCGTTCGGCTTACGAACTGGGATGCTCTCTTCTTAAGCACAAAAATCGAACCGGGTGTGGAGGTTGATTTTGTAGAAGCAAAACGTGATGTAGCGAAAAAGGAAAAAGCTGAAGAAGAAAAACCGAAAAAGAAAAAGCGTGAGTAACATTTTAATATTTGTTTCAATGATAAAAAGCCGTAAAGCAATCTGCTCTACGGCTTTCTTTTTTAAAGCTACTTTTAAGAATTGCTACACGCCAAAAAGATACGTGAGCTTGAGAACGCCTGTGCGATTCGTCAACATTTCCTCACGCAGCGAAAGCCCGCCGTCGCCCATAATATACGCCGTATTGAAAACAAGGAACAGATTGCTGCCGGGCGTGTGCATCCAGTTCAGCCGGATATTGGCACGGAGATTTTCCGAAACGTTGTCGTATTGCAGCAGCGATGCAATACTGAGGTTCCGGCTGAAAAAGTATGTAAGCCGGCCTGTAACAATGCGTGTTGTAAATTTCCCATTTTCTATGGGCAGCTCGATAAAATTCTTGTTGAGGCTGCCGCTGAGAAAGAAATTCGCGGATAATTTCAGTGTTGTGCCAAGTCCGGCAAATGTTTTAAAACCATTATAAAACCTGCCCGTATTACCCTCAAACCACATGGAGAACAGCCGGGCCTGATTGCTGCCAAGCCAAATTGTAGCATAGGTGAAAGGATAATCACCTGCCGGAATAATTGCCCCGCGGCGGATCTGGAATGGTTCTGTCAAACGCTCAAAATCATAGCCACCACCGATATTTATGCCGTCGCCCGATTCAAAACGGACATTCGTATTTGCCCAAAGATAGTGCGACTGCTTCTCGTGCTGTTGATTTTCAAAATAGACAATTCCACCCACAGTACTGATCTGCCGGATAATTCCATTTCCTTTAAAACGTGGTGCAATGCCCAGCTCTGAATAATACGACTGGTAATTTGTACGCTCCGTAAAACCTATCCCCGGGTTAAAATTCTCGCCGACATTAGAGTACGCCGCTTCGGCACGGATCAGGTCATTCGAAAGATTGACGTAAAGCTGGCCGGCGGCTGTTCCACCCTTTTTCTCCTCGCTCCACACATTACCAAACCAACCCGAGGCAAGCGCATTCTGCCAAAAGCGAATGGCTCCGTCTATTGCTCCAACGCGATTGTAAGCACCATTAGCCCCCTGCACATTGGTAAAAATCCCGCCAACATTCGTTCTTTCCAAAACCTGAGACGTTGTGCGAAGCGCAGTAAAATTTGCTCCTTTTGAAAGCTCAGTGTTTTGTGTTTGAATATTTAAAAAGCCCAGCGTTGTAACGCCGATTTGTCCCGTCATTCGTGCAC
>DASPKH010000032.1:0-3538 GCA_035628175.1 Patescibacteria group bacterium | reverse complement strand
AGGCCATTCACTGAACTTTTTAAAAGCTTGCTACCCTCACGGATGATATTTGCGCCAAAAATGATTGCTGCAATAGCATCGAGCTCCAGCCAGCCTGTAAGTCGCGCCAACACAAGACCAATAACAGCCCCGGCGCTTGTCCATGCGTCTGTCTGAATGTGCTTCCCATTAGCAACGAGGATCATTGAGTGATTTTTGCGACCTGTTTTTATCAGGTACCACCCGAGCAGGCCGTTTGCCAGTCCCGCGAACATCGTGATTACCGAGCCAATCGTAACCTGCTGAAGTTGATGTCCGAAAATGAGATTGTCAATTGCCGTATAGAAAATCACGCCCGAGGCAATAATAATGAGCGCGCCCTCTACCCCGGCTGAAAAATATGTAATCTTGTCATGCCCAAAATGGTGATCCTCATCCGGCGGCCTGTAAGTGACCCGCAAACTATACGCCGCAAACGCGACGGCAACAATATGCACTACTGATTCAGCTGCGTCGGAAAATATCGCAGCAGAATCTGTGAGCACATACGCCACCCATTTAAAACCCAGCATAAGAATCCCTACAACAAGCGAAATATTGATCGCGCGCGTTTCCTGCCGGGTTAGTTCTACGCTTGAGGACATTCTTTTTAAAGATGTTTTTTAAAACAATAGTTTCAAAAATACGGAACTATGGGGTTGCAAACATTGTCCGGGATGTATAAATTTCGTCTTTTTAGGAAGTTTTTAAAAGCGCAACTCATCCATATGAGGTTCGCTGAATCTTCAAACGATAAATGTAAAGAATTGGTGATTCCAATGAGGAATATAGAAGTAATTCGGGGTGACATCACAAAAGTCGCTGCTGACGCGATTGTCAATGCCGCAAATTCCTCACTTATGGGCGGAGGCGGTGTGGATGGCGCAATTCACAGGGCAGGAGGTAGTGCAATTCTTGATGACTGCCGGAAAATCGTTGCCCGGCAAGGTGGGTGTAATACCGGTGAAGCTGTTATTAGCACTGCAGGTAAATTGCCCGCGAAGTTTGTTATTCATACTGTCGGGCCGGTGTGGAATGGCGGCAGCAACAATGAAAGAGAGCTGCTTGCCAGTTGCTATAATAATTCTCTGCGAATAGCTATAGAGAATGATTGCTTTTCAGTTGCTTTTCCAAATATCAGCACTGGCATCTATAGATTTCCCAAAAAGGAGGCAGCGCGAATTGCTGTACAAACAGTGGCGAAGTTTTTAAAAAAACAAACACTAATATGCAGGTATTGTTTGTTTGCTTTGATGAGGAAAATGAAGATTACATGAGAAAGGAAATTGGACAAATTCCGGAATGAGTTTTTAAAACCAAAAAGCCGGAGTCAAACTACTCCGGCTTTTAAAAAATCTGTATTAACTATTTAGTGACTGTAAAAACTCTTTGTTGTTCCGCGAATTTTTTAAACGGTCGAGCATTAGGTCCATCGCCTCGTTTGTAGAAAGCTCGCTGAGTACTTTGCGGAGCACCCACAAGCGATTAAGCTCTTCAGATGTTTGGAGCATTTCCTCGCGGCGCGTACCGGATTTATTAACTTCAATTGCCGGGAATATACGCCGTTCCGAAAGCCTGCGGTCGAGTACAAGTTCCATATTGCCTGTCCCTTTAAATTCTTCAAAAATAACCTCGTCCATACGGCTGCCTGTATCAATCAGCGCCGTAGCAATGATCGTCAGTGAACCTCCCTCCTCTACATTTCGCGCAGCACCAAAAAAGCGTTTTGGCTTGTGAAGCGCATTTGCATCTACACCACCGGAAAGGATTTTTCCTGAGTGTGGCACAACGGTATTGTGCGCGCGGGCAAGACGCGTGATGGAGTCCAGTAAAATAACAACATCCTGCTTTGCTTCCACGAGGCGTTTTGCTTTTTCAATCACCATGTCGGCTACCTGTACGTGGCGCTCAGGCGGCTCATCGAATGTTGAGGCAATCACTTCCGCGCGGACGGAACGCTGCATGTCAGTCACCTCTTCCGGGCGCTCATCAATAAGCAATACAATTAGTTTTGTTTCAGGATGATTGCGCGCAATGCTGTTTGCGATTTTCTGCAAAAGGACCGTTTTACCGGATTTTGGCGGAGAAACAATAAGACCACGTTGCCCCTTGCCGATTGGAGACATCATATCTACAATGCGCATTGAATATTCGTTTGGTACCGTCTCAAGTTTTAAACGCTCGTCAGGATACAGGGGCGTAAGGTTGTCAAAGATCGTCCGGTCTCGCATTAGCTCCGGCGAAACGAAATTCACCTGCTCAACTTTTAAAAGAGCAAAGAAACGCTCTCCTTCTTTCGGCGGGCGCACCTGCCCGCGAACAGTATCACCGGTACGAAGGCCAAATTTTTTGATCTGCGACGGGGAAACATAAATATCATCGGGCGATGGAAGGTAATTATAATCAGCCGAACGGAGAAAACCGTAGCCGTCAGGCAAGACTTCCAGAACGCCTTCACTCAGCGTCATTCCGTCCTGCTTCTGCTCGCGCTGCTGGGCCTGCGCCTGCGTTTCGATGATTTTGAAAATTAACTCCTGCTTGCGCAGATCGTAATAGTCGTTGATGCCAAGCTGCTTTGCAATTTTCGTCAGCTCGACGATCTTCATTGCCTTCAGATGCGCCATATCCAGTACTGTCGGAAGCGCTACTGTGTCCTCTTGAGCCATGCGTTGTGACATGTGTGTGCAGTAATAATAATTTGCCCTTTTACGACGCGCTGAAAAGAAGATTACGGTGTGTAAGGTTCCTGCCGCCGTGCGGGTAGATTGTAAGTGCGATGTGTATAGTAATTTGCTGTTTGCCGCGCGTTTTCAAAAGCGTTTAAAAGTATTACTTTTAAAGCGTTTTATAACTCTTAGTTTCCGTGGGAATTTTACTCTACAGAATGAGATACGGAAAGAGTTTTCTGCGGGACGTGTCTCTGGGCGCCTGAAAAACAGCGGTTCGTTTGCGGTTCGTTTAAAACCCTGTTTCAAAAATACACTTTTTAATGCAATTCGCAACCATTATTTTTTCCAGCGCTCACTTCCCTAACGGCTGCTTTTTAAAAATAGTTTCAGAAGGGGAAATTTTGAAGAAATTTTAAGGATTTTTGTTTTAAAAGTATGACGTGCTCTACGATCCTCCTTTCGTTAAAAGTACCGAAGGTAGATTACACCAAACAGACGCGCTCTGCTGATAAGAGGATTATTTAGTCTTTTAAAAACAAAAAAGCCGGTGCTTCCCTTCCTTGGGATGCCCGGCTATCCTTGTTTTATAGTTCAACTAAGGAGAAGATTATCGTTTCAAACCATTGATTTCGTTCAGGAACTGATCGCTGATCGTCACCGTACGTGATGCCGCCTCAAAAGCGCGTTGCGTAGAGATAAGATCTGTGAACTGCTCTGTCAGGTCAACATTTGACTCTTCCAGCGCACCGCTTGCAACACGCGTTGAAGGAAAAATTTCAACAGCTGTACCCACATTAGGCAAGCCACTATTCGGTGATGTAGAGAAGTAGTTTCCACCCTCTTTTACAAGG
>DASPKH010000031.1:0-4678 GCA_035628175.1 Patescibacteria group bacterium | reverse complement strand
TGCTTCTGCTCGGAGCAATTGTCGGTGCAGTCATCCTTGCAAAACGCCGCATCAATCCTTAAAAAATCTTTTTAAAAGAACTCATGAACTTAGAGTCTATTTCTCTCGAATACTACCTTGGTCTTTCAGCAATTCTTTTTTCACTTGGTGTAATCGGCGTACTCACGCGACGTAATGCTATCATCATTTTCATGTCTATTGAGATGATGCTGAATGCTGTAAACCTCACACTCGTTTCTTTTTCATCCTACCTCGGCGACAGCGCAGGCCAGATTTTCGTATTTTTTGTGATGGCTGTAGCCGCGGCGGAGGCAGCCATTGGCTTGGCCATTGTACTTGCACTCTTCCGCAATAAACAGACCGTATACGTGGACGAAGTAAATGTAATGAAGTGGTAAACTTTTTACTGAAATAGTCTTTAAAGGCATTCTTTTAAAAAGAATGCCTTTTTTGTTTATCCAAAGCAGTTGGCACTTTGTATGCTAATACAACAACATGAAAAAAAACATTTTTAAAAGGATACTCCTCTTCGTGATCTTGATTAGCATTGCAACCGGAGCAACTTTATACGTGTGTAATACTATCGTTACAAATACTGCTTCAGGACGAACGACTTTCCGCCTCAACAAACTTCCGCAGACAAAAACAGGCCTCCTGCTTGGCACCTCAAAGTATATTCCGAACGGCCGCTTGAACCTCTATTTTAAAAACCGCATTGATGCAACGATTGAGCTTTTTAAAACAGGAAAGATCCAGTTTGTCGTAATAAGCGGCGATAACAGCCGGAAAAGCTACGACGAGCCCACCGACATGAAAAAAGCACTCATAGAAAGCGGAATTGATTCAACAAAAATTTACCTTGATTATGCCGGCTTCCGCACATTTGACAGTGTCATCCGTTTGAAAAAGATCTTTGGCCAGGATACAGCCATTATTATATCACAGAAATTTCATAACGAACGCGCTATATATATTGCCAATAACCTCGGTATAAATCTGTATGGCTATAATGCAAAAGATGTCGGCAAATATTATGGTTTTAAAACCGCAGTGCGTGAGAAATTTGCACGCGTAAAAGTTATACTGGACTTTGTTATTGGTATGCAACCCAAGTTTCTTGGCGAGAAGATTGAGATTAGATAATGTTTTTACAACAGAAAAGGCGGAAAAGTTTTAAAACTTTTCCGCCTTTTATAATTTTTTATAACAGGAATTGTATCTCTAGTTTCTATTACTTTCTACATCTATGTCATTAGATGATATGCGTGATTTCGTTGCTGAGAAGCGGCGTGCACCAATAAAGCGACTGCCATAATATGTGCTTTCAAGCGATGAAACGGTTACGCCATAGCGTGAACTGGCATGAGCAAAAAGATTATCACCAAGGTAAATGCCGACATGTGAAACGTACGTGTGCTTCAGCGTATGAAAGAATACTAAGTCGCCGAACTCAAGATTTTCACGTTTAATTGTTTTACCTTCTTCGTACTGCATTGCTGCTGTGCGTGGAAGTTCAACTTTTGCACCATTCCTAAAGACTGTCTGCGTAAACGCTGAGCAGTCAATACCTGAGCGAGACATTCCACCAAAGTGATAGTGAGTTCCAAGCCAGTCCATTACTTGGTCCATGATGTCTTTTTTGCTAAGGCCACCTGGTGTGAAGATGTCGCCGTCCTCTTCATCGCCTACGTAAGCCATGAAAAGCTGGTGGAAAGAATCCATATCGACTTGTACGTCATCTTCTATCTCAAGTTCTTCAAGGTTTTCGCCTTCCGTCGGAAGATTGGTGATTTTTCTTCCAGCTATGGCATGATCGTTTTCAGTCAAATCTGCATTTGGCTCAATTCCGGCTAAGCGTGCTACTTCCTCGGAATTGCTGCGAATCATGTCAAGGGCAAGGATTTTGCCTTGTACGGGGTTCGATTTGCGTGTTGTGACGCGAACCCTTGAGCGTTTCGATTTTTTTGATTTCTTTTTAAGAGAAACCGAAGCGCGTTTTTTCTTTGGCGCTGCATCTGCATGTAGTGACGGGAATGCAAATGAGAACGCGAAAATTGTGAATGCGAGCAGAATATGCCCTAAACGGTTTACTTTAACCATGCTCCCTCCGATAAGTGAATAATATTACTGACCGGGTTCCTTGCGCACCGTCTCTAAAACCAGCCTGTCGGAGCCATCAACCGTAAGTCCCTTAACCGAGGGCTGTATCAGCCGCTGAATCGCATTATAGTAAAGGAAGATCCATGGAGCTTCATCAAGAATAATACGTTCCATCTCGTTATAAAGGCCATACCGCTGAACTGGCGACAGCAATGGATTTAAAGCCGCTGTGTACAACGAATCCAATCGTGTATTGTGTATGCGAGTAGTATTTGGTCCGCCTGGTGAATGGTTAGCGGAATAAAACAATGCGAGAAAATTTTCGGGATCAGGATAATCACCTGACCAGTTTGTGCGCCACATCATGAGCTTACTATTGCGCACCATATCTAAATGCTGTGGAAAATCCACTTGTGTAAGTTCTACGCTTACGCCGATTTCTTTCCACTGCTGCTGGATTGCTTCGGCCACCTGCCCAGTGGTCTGGCTGTTTCCAAGCTGTAGTTTTAGCTTCGGCAGCCCCTTTCCATTTGGATAGCCTGCCTGAGCCAAAAGTTGGCGCGCTTTTTGAGGATCGTATGAATAGCCTTTGACATCTTCATTAAAGCCAGGCATCGTCGGCGGGAGCACTCCGTGCTTTGCCGCAATACCTTTTCCGCGCAATATGTAACGAACAAGCTGTTCGCGGTTTACTGCATAATTGAGAGCCTGTCGCAACTGCTTATTGTTGGCAAGCGGGCTGTTTTTAGCACCTTCGAGCGACTGATTCAGCAGGATTCCGTAGTATTCGATAGATAAGGCGGAAGCTTTCAAAAGGTTATACTGTTTGTATTTACCCTGTAAGTTCCCCTCCGTCGTCAGGACTGAAGGAGCATAAGCAGGATCTATATTGGTAACCATATCAAGGCTGCCTTTTTCGAATTCCATGAATTCTGTTTTGGAATCACGCATAAAGGAGATCGCTACGCCATCAAGATAAGGAAGTTGACCGCCTGCCGCATCTTTTTTAAAATATCGCGGGTTCTTTTTTAAAACCAATTTAATATCGGGACGCCATTCACTGAACATAAATGGTCCTGTACCAACAGGATTTTTAAAAAAGTCATCTCCATATTTTTCAACAGCTTCGCGTGGAACTATCCAGCAATACGGCATTGTTAAAATTGACAGGAACGGAGCGAAAGGTTTAACAAGGGTAATCGAAACCATTGAGTCGTTTAAAACCTTGATTCCTTCTATTTCCCCTGTACCTCCTTCTGTCGAACGTTTGTGATATTCACTTGCGCCTAGTATCCGTTCGCGAAAAACCCACAATCCCGTTGATTTTGTCTTTGCATTCATAATACGCTCGAATGAATATTTCACATCCGCAGCAACGACTTTCCGCGTTCCTACATCGCCAAAGGCGTCATTCTCGTGGAAATATACGTCAGGCCTTAGTGTGAATGTCCAAACCAGTCCGGTTGAGTCTACAGTCCATGAGCTGGCAATAGCTGGCACAACGTTAGCTGCCGCATCAACTTCTACCAACCCATTATAAAGCTGTGTACCTGCCCAGATCGTGGCTACTTGTCCTGCTTGTGCAGGATCGAGCGTTCCGATCCCATCGGTCACGTTATACCGAAAAGTATTTTGGCTGTCGCCTTCGTCCTTTCCTGATTTACATGCACCGAGTGTGAGTAAAATTATACCTACAATTCCTATTATCAAAGAGCGATATTTCTTGTGCAGATGTGCCATTTTTCTTTACATGTATAGTAAAGAAGATGCAATTAACCACTTTTTTTTGATATAGCCAAAGGAAAAATACTTTTTTAAAAGATTTTAACATTCTTCATGTTATAAGCTACTAATATTTCAACATCTTAACTACCTACTTTTCAAGAATAGAAAGCTAAATTTTTTAAAGTTTTTTGATTCACTGTTTTAAGGAAAAATGCAAATAGTTATTATAAATATATTTACCTGATATTGTACGTACTTTTGAAAACACTACATTATATAGTAAATTGCAACAATTATGGAAATTCGGCTTTAAAGGTTGCTTCATAAGACCGCAAAATCACTAAATAACAATTCCTATAGCAGGAATACATTCATATCACATATAGGTTAGGGTATCAAACTTTTCAGTCTTTCATTTGTTAGAAGAATATATTTAACCTAAGACATGAATATGACAGACAACTATTGAGTTGTGAACTTTCATTACAATTCTCATTACAATATATGATACATTATTTAATCTATGTAAGTGTCAGGAAATCTGTTTGCACAGATGCAGAAATCGAGAAAATCCTACACTCATCTGTTCACAATAATTCAATTCAGGATATAACTGGGGTCCTCCTCTATTCTGATATTCATTTTGTTCAGTATCTGGAGGGTAGTGAAATGTCCTTAAAAACTTGTTATGAAAAGATCGAACAAGATGTGCGCCATAAATTTCCAAAGATTATTGAAACAGGTGAAATAGAAGAAAGGGTATTTTTAGGTTGGAATATGGGGGTACGGCGGTTTACACCAAATAATTTTGAATTTCGAACATCACCATCACCGGACGATATAGAAGCTTTAA
>DASPKH010000030.1:0-2770 GCA_035628175.1 Patescibacteria group bacterium | reverse complement strand
CGGGCGGTTGGAAGGAGCGATGGGCTGGATGCATGGTGGCTACGTTTCCTTGCTGCTGGATGAAGTAATGGGCAAGGCGCTTTCCGTGCAGAAAATCCGGGCGGCGACGGCGCAATTAAACGTTAGCTTCCGCAAACCCGTCTTACTGCAAAAGGAAATCGAACTGCGCGGTTTTATGGACGAGCAGCAAGGACGGAAGAACTTTGTAAAGGGTGAAATCCGCGATGCTGAGACGGGCGATATTCTCGCTGAAGCCGACGCGCTGTTTATTTCTGTGGCGAAATAGTTTTAAAAGAAGTTGTAAAAAGAGTTTTAAAATTAATGCGATTATCATTTTTTGCAGTTGGAATCCCGCTTCTCCTCATTCTCATTGACCTCTACGTTTTAAAATCATGGTCAGGCTTCGTGAAACGCCGTTCGTGGCGCAAGGCATGGAGTGTGGTGCCGTATATTTTGTCGGTGATGATGCTGGCAATCCTCATTTTTGCAAATTGGAGCCGACGCAGCGGAGGAGAGCTCACGCGGTGGAACTGGGCGCTGGCTGCTGTTGCATACATTTGGTTTGTGCCAAAACTCCCAATTGTGATTGTTTTGCTTTTAAAAGATTTCTTTGTTTTTGTAAAAAAATGGACAATTTTTAAAGACAGAAATTCTATAAAAAATAGTAAACAAACAATTTTAAGAAACAAAGAGACAGCTCACGAAAAAGATTTAAAAACTGCGCAAGAGCCGGAATTAGAAAGCCGCAGGAAATTTGTACAAACGCTTGGATGGGGCTTTGCTGCTGTGCCGTTTGTCGTTGCGGCTGACGGGCTTTTGCGGACAACGCGTGATTTCACGACGTACAATGTGAATGTACCGATACCAAATCTGCCGCGTGCGCTGGATGGGGTGCGAATTGTACAGCTATCTGACATACATGCCGGTTCATTTTTTTCGCATGAACCGTTGCAGGAAATCCGTAGAATTGTTTCAAATCTGCGGCCAGACATGATTGTCATTACGGGCGATTTTGTGAATTTTTCGCCTAAAGAATTGAACGTGATCTACAGTGAACTTGAGCGTTTCAAAGCGCCGCTTGGCGTGTGGGGAAGTATTGGTAACCATGACCACTATAATACGCCGCCGGAGCATGCTCTTTTAAAGCGTGGACTCAATCAGGCGGGTATTAATCTCCTTGT
The DNA here is from genome assembly GCA_035628175.1 of Patescibacteria group bacterium. Lineage (GTDB taxonomy): Bacteria > Bacteroidota > Ignavibacteria > Kapaibacteriales > DASPKH01 > DASPKH01. The sequence goes on along the minus strand of DASPKH010000030.1, from coordinate 1,589 downwards.
GAATCAGAATCATGTATTCAATATCGATGGCGCAAAACTACAACTCGCGGGAACTGATAATACTGGCTTGGGACAAAATTTTGCAGATATAAATGCAGCGCTTTCTGGTTTGACAGCAGGTGAGCCAACGATTTTACTCGCGCACGACCCGACATTCTGGGATATTGCAATAAAAGGAAAGCAGCCTATTGACCTGATGCTTTCAGGACACACGCACGGTGGACAGGTCGGTATGAATTTTTTTGGAAAGGAAGTAAGCGTCGCACAATTTGTGTATAAGCAGTGGGCTGGACTTTATACAGAAAGAGACCAGCATTTGTACGTGAATCGCGGTATCGGGATTGTCGGGCCCCCCTTCAGGATTGGTATTCCGCCGGAAATCACGCATTTTACATTGCGGCGTGCTGCAAGTCTAGCGTAGAGTTTTAAAAAGAAGGTATAAGAAGAAAACCCTGTGAGTTTTAAAATTCACAGGGCTTTTGTTTTACATCTTAAGGCAAAAATAACTGTCGCTGTTCAGGAGCAGGGATAATACAATGATCAGTTTTTCCAAACCACTTATAACGGTTGCGCGCAATAAACTCATAGGCTCCATCACGGACTTTTCGTGGTATTAATTTTCCTGCTAATGCAGGAATATTCCAGACTCCGCCAAGTGTTTTTAAAACTTTTAACACCGCCCCTGAGCTATTGGTAACACCATCTTTATCTATCAATACAATTGAATCAACTTCGGGGTGCCTTTCACCAAAAAATGATTTCCATGTGTCGCCCATGAGCGGTGCGTAACTGAGCTTATGGGCCGTATCCATTTTTAAGAGCGTCTGCACCGTGCTGTTGCACATCAAGCAGCTAGAATCAAAAAATATTATGGGTTTTTCGGAAGTCATACTTCAGCTTCTTTTAAAACCTGTGTTTGCTTTGCAGGTACAGTATCAAGCAGGTAATTTGTCGCAGTAGCAGCCATGAGTGCACAGCCCACCACAAAAGCACTTTCATCAGGTGCAAACTTCGGATTGTGCAGCCCCGGCATCTCATCCTTGTCATGCGGGCGAACGCCAAGCATCCAGAAGCACGCCGGGATCTGCTGCGCGTAATAGGCAAAATCTTCGCCCCACATTTTCGGTTCAAATACCGTTACGCTATCATTACCTAGCAGCACTTTCGCCGTGCATTCAGCAAAGTGTGTAGCAGCAGTATCATTAATGAGCGGAGGGTAGCCACGCAGTACTTTAAATTCACTTCCACAGCCATGCAACTTGGCAACAGCTTCAGAGTGTGCTTCTATTTTTTCAAGGATCTCCTCGCGCCACTCCAGATTGTAGGAACGAAGAGTGCCTTTTAAAATTACAGACTCAGGAATAATATTCGTTACTGTTCCACCGTGAATTGCCGTTACTGAAAGAACTCCCGGCTGAAGCGGGTCGCGCTGACGTGTAACGAGGGTCTGGAGATGCATAATAAGCGCTGACGCCGCTATTATTGGGTCACTGCCTTTGTGTGGCTGGGCTGCATGTGCTCCACGTCCGGTGATCGTCCAGTACAATTCATCTGCTGAGGCCATCATATGCCCGCTTACGAATGAGGCT
>DASPKH010000029.1:0-2577 GCA_035628175.1 Patescibacteria group bacterium | reverse complement strand
CTGCCCCCGCTTTAAAACCATCGCCCACTGCCAGGGTGACGAGATACTGAATCAATACATCAAAGGGTTTTACAAGTGGTTCGCGGCTTTCAGACTCTTTTAACTTCATAGCATCCTGCAGCGCGGCAAATTCCAGCATTTCAAGTGCATGCGACGGCACGAAATACATGCGGCTTGTTTCGCCGGGGCGGTGGCCGCTTCGTCCGGCACGTTGGAGCGCGCGGGCGACACCTTTCGGGCTGCCAATTTGCACGATGGTTTCGACGGGGGAGAAGTCTACGCCGAGGTCCAGCGTCGAAGTACAAACAACAGCCTTTAATTTATTGTCATGGAGCGACTGCTCCACCCACGCGCGTACATCACCACCGAGCGAACCGTGATGTATCGCCATCTGTCCCGCTAGCTCCGGCTCATAATTCAGCATTTCCTGGTACCAGATTTCCGTTTGCGCGCGCGTATTCGTGAAAATCAGCGTTGAATTGCTCGATTTCACAATGTCAACCACGTCCGGCAGCATTTTCAAACCGAGATAGCCCGTGAAGGAAAAGCGCTCTGTATTTTTCGGAATTATCGTTTCCGTTTGTAAAAGCTTGTGAATATCTGAGCGGATTATGGAAGTATTTTTTGCTGTCTTTTTAAAAGAACTTCCCAGCAATACATCTCGTGCTTCTTCCAGATTGCCAATAGTTGCGGAAATGCCCCAAATTCGCACGTCTTTTTTAAAGGATTTGATATGCTGTATGGCAAGTTCAGTCATCACGCCGCGTTTCGTGCCGAGGAGTTCGTGCCACTCGTCCACCACAATGAGCTTTATATGTTTAAAAAGGTCACGGTGATTCGGCTGAGTGAATAATAAATGCAGGCTTTCCGGTGTGATGAGCATGCCTTCGGGCATGTTTTTCAGCTGCTTTATGCGCTTGCTTCCCGATGTGTCGCCGGTGCGTGAGCCAACTTGCCATTGCAGCCCAAGCTCGGTTACAGCACGCTCCTGCGCTTTTTGAATATCTTTCGCCAGAGCTTTAAGAGGCGAAATCCACAAAACCTGCAGCCCGTTGTTTTTCTTTTTTAAAAAGTTATCCGGATTCTCATTGATGAATTCAATTACCGGCGCGAGCCACAACGCATATGTTTTGCCACTCCCGGTCGGCGCATTTAACAGTCCGTTTTCTCCACGGTTATATGCAGCCCACGCGTCCCTTTGAAAATTAAAAGGAGTCCACTTTTTTTTAACAAACCACTCGATAACTTTTTTAAAACCGGGTGTTTCGTGCATATTTTCTAAGAAACTTGAAAAATTTTGATAGTTTTGAAACCAACAATATTGCAACAAAAAAGTTTAAAAGGATAGTATCAGATGATAGGATTCATTTGCACAAAAGCGCATCGACATCTTCTATTTGTCTTGTTTTTTCTCTCAGCATGTAGTAAAACGGCTATTGTAGAATTACCCGAAGAGGAATTTAAAGGAACAAATGTTTTTATAGGCGATTCTCATGTTGCTGGCTGGGAGGTACGAGAATACTATGCAGGAAAATCACTTGGCGTATATGGTGTGGGAGGCGAGCGTATACGTCACATTCAAACGCGTCTGGAGAAGTTTGTCATAGGAAGTGCTGATAATTGTTTCATCATTGCGGGTACGAACGATTTCGTCGAATCCACACGTGACTTACAGCTGTCTCTAGAGGAAATGCTTGACCGGATGCTTGCTGCATATTCACGCCTTCTTGATTCTGCGTCTGTGCGGTTTGAAAAGGTATACATGATTTCGCTTTTTCCTATAGGACAGGCAGTTAACCCGGATTATTCCTGCCAGCGATGCATCGAAGCTTATCAAGCTATTAATATTGTGAATGATTCTCTGCAAACGAGGATTGCTCGTGACTACCAGAATGTGTTTTTTATTAATGTGACACCAATACTTGCTGACAGTAAAGGATATTTTATAAACGAAAACACATCCGATGGAATCCATCTCTCATCCAGAGGTTATGATATTCTTTCGTCAAAAGTCAACCCATACGTGCGCTGATTAGGAATAGTATCACGACTCATGATTCTGCGGTGAAATATGTTGCTGCAAGAGTCCTTTTACAATCTCCAATGTATCAGCTTCCTCAGGCTTTTTATCATGGCGCCAGCGTAGAATTCTCGGAAATCTTACGGCAACGCCTGATTTATGCCTGCTCGATTCCTGTATTCCTTCGAAGCCAATTTCAAACACTAGTTCTGGCTTCACAGTGCGAACAGGACCGAATTTTTCAAGGGTATTCTTTTTAACAAAATTATCTACCTGCCGGATTTCCTTGTCGGTCAGGCCGGAATACGCTTTTGCAAACGGCACGAGCGAATCATCCTTCCAAACCGCGAATGTATAATCAGTGAACAAATCCGCCCGTCGGCCATGTCCTTTCTGAGCATATACAAGGACCGCATCAACCGAGTATGGATCAATTTTCCATTTCCACCAGTCACCTCGCTTTCGCCCAACGCCATATGTTGAATCGAGCCGCTTAATCATTACGCCTTCAGCAAAATTCTGTGCGGAAATGGTTCGGGCTGCAGCGAGCTCATCCC
>DASPKH010000028.1:0-3091 GCA_035628175.1 Patescibacteria group bacterium | reverse complement strand
GGTTTGTAGCAGTAAAACTCAGTGCATCATACAAGATTTTAAAATACACAAAGATCCGCGATGAATCTTTTGAAAAAGAGGCTCCGGCGTGGGCTTCGCTGAAAAATGGCTCGCCGTAGTCATAGAAAGTACTGCGGTCATTTGCCTGACGCTGCTGCGCCCGAGCATCAAACGTCAAAGCGCTCATGCTGATAAGCGCTGCCAATACAGCAAAAGCAGTTTTCTTATAAATAAATTGTAGTTTTGGCATATTCGGGAGTTATATAAGTAAGAAAGAATTCAATCATTATTTTCATCCAGGAAATCCCGTAGAATAACAGCTGCAGCAATAAGATCTTTTGTGCCCTTGGCGCGCTGCTTTTTCTTTTTCATACCGATCTCCGCCATCGTATCGAACGCGCGACGTGTAGAAAAAGATTCGTCAAAAAGCAACACCGGAAGACCCGTTTTATTGTGCAATTGTGCTACAAAATCTTTTATCATCAGCATTAGTTTTGAAACTGACTTATCTTCCCTATATGGCATACCGACCACGATGGCTGCGACACGTTCTGTTACGATTGTTTTTATAATTTTTTCCCAGAAATCAGCATTTTCCCTTTTAAAAAAACCCTTTGGTGAAACACTGATATGATATTCATCACAGACGGCTAAGCCAACCTGTTTCGTGCCGAAGTCAATTCCTGCAACTTTTTTTCCTTTTAAAGGAATGCGTGGTATGTCGAATTGTTCAAATTCCAGACTATTATTCATTTTTTACAGTATTTTTTACCCGGGAGGGTGTTCCGTTTGCCCGGTGATGAATTTCAGCCGGGATCTTAAAAATAACTTGTGTGCCACGATTTATCTCGGAGTCTACAATAATTTCCCCATTGTGCAGGTGTACAACATGCTGCATGATCATCGTACCGATACCTGTTCCACCTTGGTGCTGCCCAGTAGTAAAGTATGGTGTGAACATATTGCGCTTTACTTCTTCATTCATTCCCGCGCCCGTGTCCCTCACGCTCAAACAGATATTTTTTCCCTCACGCCAAGCCTTTAGCGTTACCTGCCCTTGTTTGCCTTTTAAAGCACGAACGGCATTTTCGGTAGCATTGCGGAGAGCGCGGATAATTTTATGCTTGTCGCATCCAAACATAAAGTTTTCAGCTTCCACCAAAAACTCAACATGCGGAAACATCTGCTCGTCAAATTCTTGTAAAACGTCGTGGCACAGTTCACGTGCATTGACGGTAAAAACTTCAATTGTATCGGTGCGGCCGACTGTTACAAGATCTCGTACGCGCTGCATAATCAGGCTAATCTGAAAAAGGATTTTCTTCCTGCGTGCTATATTTCCTTCATCCTCGCCTGAAAATTGTTCTGCGTTGAGGCGTATCACCGAGAGGTTGGTCTGCATATCATGAGCGAGTTGCGCCCAGTTTACAAGCCGCTTTTTCTCAAGCTCTTCGGTGATGTTCGTCCCGGTAATAATCAGCCCGCGGAACACTCCTGAAAAGGTGTGAAGCGGCAGGGCTGTAAATACGATTTCCTCACTTGCTGCGCCGTCCTTCAACGTTATTTTTTTTCTTACCTGCGCTTGTGCTGTCAGTGAACTTTCAACAAACCCAATCAATTCATTACAGGATTCCTGCTGGCAATAATATCGAAAATTTCTTTTAAGCGGCACTTTTTGTGTAATTTTTAACAATTTTTTTGCAGCCGAATTTGCTCTTACAAGCCGTTGCTTTTTATCAATAAAAATAACAATTCCCGTTGCAGGCAGGTCGACCACAGCATGAAGAATATCGCGCTGGCGCAGATATTTTTTTAAAAGCCAGAGGCTCACAGCAAGTAGTATAATCAGAATAATATACCGTCCGCTCGTCTGCAAAAATCGATGCACAAACCAGAATTGCTGTTCTTCGGAGTGTATAATGATAGATCGTTCCTGAGTGGACAAAATAAGCGAATCTTTGTTAAAAACAGCGTCCGGGATTGAAGTTTTAAACCACTCGCCGGCACGGATATAATCCTCAGAAAGAATTTCTCCATCGCCATCAAGCGTCACTAACCCGTTTCTGAAAAGCACGAAAATCGTTCCGCCTGTTTCTTTTAACAGCATCGGCTCAATAAGGTTAAGCGGCAGTGGCACGGCGCGGCGCGGCGCATTTACATTTGATACAGGCGCAAAAGCAACTTCATATTGCCCGGAATTCTTTTGTAAAAAAACGATTTCAGTGTGATTATTCACTTTTTTAAAAAAACAGAATTCCCGCTGTGCCGGAATTCTCCAGCTAACATAATTCGGACGGCCAGGCTCGGAAAATTCTAGGGCAGTTACGGCGCCAAGCGTTTGAAGTGAAACGACTGTGTTTTCAAAAGACGCAAGTGAAAGCTCCCTGCCGCTTTTTAGTTCGATTGCACCGGTAACACTACCATTTTTAAAAAACTTTACAAGATTACGATTCCCGTTTTTTTCAAGAAAAGCGATGCTTTCATCATGTAAGAATACGGCATCAAATGCGTTGTCGGAGATCTTCGTAAAATTTCTTGAGACACTGAAAAGCGTATTGCCTACTAGAACAAGCGCGTTATTTTCACTGAATTTCCACTCAACGTTTTGAAGAGAATGTGCAGGAATGTTCAGTGGAAAATTGTTTATTATAGCAAGTTTCGAATCAAGCTGTAATAAAAAAGCGCTACCATTTCTGTTAGTAATCATTAGCAGGGAATTTTTGAACGCCTCGGCGGAAAGAATGCTAAGCCCCGGCAGAGTCATCACATCGCGGTTACTTTGTGCAGAACCTCGCCATACGGCCACCTGCGCCTCCTGTGACCACGCCGGCTGCGGCTGTACATAAAACATGAGTTCGCCGCTTTTCAAAAGCTGTCCCCCGAATTCACTCAGGTAGGAATACCGCCTGCGGTGCGTTTCATCAGCACGGATTACCTGCGCTGAAATGAGCAGCAAAAAAACAAATGCGGCGCTTTTATAAAGTTTAAAAAATATGTGATGCTTTCTTTGCAATGATGTTTAAAAAAAAATTTATTCCGGCTGAATTTCACACACACAATACGCCTCGACTCCTTCGCCTCGCCCTACAAA
>DASPKH010000027.1:0-3972 GCA_035628175.1 Patescibacteria group bacterium | reverse complement strand
GGGGATACTAAAGATCGTTTCAATAATCACGCTGCCTCCAATAAGGCCGGGAAGAATACCCGCCAAAAGCGTAATAATCGGGATAAGGGAATTTCTCACAGCATGTTTAAATATAACTGTTTTTTCTCCCAAGCCTTTGGCACGCGCCGTACGGATATAATCCTGCCGGATGACCTCCAGCATCGAGCTGCGCATCTGCCGCGAGATAAACGCAAAACTGCCGTATGTGTAAACTATCATCGGAAGGGCCAGGTGGCTGGAATAATCGTAGATTTTCCTCCAGATACTCCAATCCTCAGAGTAATTTAGAGAGCGGATACCACCGGAAGGGAACAGCGCAAAATATTCAGGGTTTGAAAAAAAATTAATTGCCAAAGTACCAATCCAGAAAACTGGCAGCGAATACATAGCAAACATTAAAAACGTCGAAACCTTATCGCCAAAGCTACCCTGGTTCGTTGCCGAATAAATTCCCAGCGGAATTGCGATCAGGTAAGCAATCAGCACGGAAAGAAAGCTCATTGTAAGTGTAATTGGTACACGCTCCAGCATCTTGCCAAGAACCGGGCGATTATCTTGGAAAGATGTTCCAAAATCGAGCTTCAACATATTGCCTGTCCAGATGAAGTATTGCTGCCAGACGGGTTTGTTCAAGTTCCACTGCTTACGGATAAGCTCTACAGTCCGCGCATTGATATTACTGCGACTGGACATCGCGCCTTCAGAACCCTGACCGGCCTTAATCGCAGCTGGATCGCCTGGGGCAAGTCGGCTGATGAGAAATGAAACGGCAGTAATTAAAAAAAGTGTCGGAATAAAAAGCAGTATGCGCTTGATAATATATTCGATCATAGCTTTTAAAAACGATTGGTATGCGAAGTTTGGGTGAATTTCCAGCGCTGAAAGCGGCTACTTCTAAAATTACTTAATATTCCGCAAATTTCTTTTAAAAATCGTTTTTTAAAGGATTTTAAACTAAATATTTGGCAAATTTTTAAAAAGCATTTGGAATATGCCTAATTTCGGGCTGCCCGTTTTTAAAAATGATTGCCACAACATCAAACCTGCATTCGCGATCCTGAATATTTTTTATATATAAATAGCCCTCGGCAGTGCGACGCACCGTCTGCTGTTTTTTAAACGTTACGGCTGTTTCGGGCGTACCGAAAGCATCATTTGAGCGCGCTTTTACCTCCACGAAAACAAGCGTTTCACCGTCATTCATCACGAGATCAATCTCGCCATTTCGCCCGAAATGGAAGTTTTTCTGAACCGTCGTCATTCCTTTGTTTTTTAAAAATTCCTCTGCAAGAGATTCAGCATTGGTGCCTTGGGCGCGGTTGTTTTTCTGCATAGTTTTCAACAAACACTGGTTTTTAACGATGTAACGTTATTGGTTTTTAAAAGACTTTTAAAGACTAACGTTTTTAAAAGAGCCTTTGTCGCATGCAAGTCCGTATATTTGCAGGATTTTTTTTGTTAAAACACAGAAATTTGTATGATTGCCCAGCTTCGTGGAACTTTGATCTCGCGCGTAACAACTGAAATAATTATTGACTGCAATGGGGTAGGCTATGCAGTGTCCGTTTCTGTCAATACATCAGGCCGACTGCCTGAGGCCGGACAGCCTGTAACGATCCTAACGCTTATGGTGGTGCGGGAGGACTCGCAGACACTCTATGGATTTCACAATGAATCTGAGCGTGATGCTTTTAAACTGCTGACCAATATTGGCGGCATCGGCCCGAAAACTGCGCTGGCAATTTTGTCATCGGTGACAGTAGAAGAATTGCAGTCATATGTTTTGGCAAATAATCTGCTGGCTTTACAAAAACTGCCGGGAATTGGAAAAAAAACGGCTGAGCGTATGATCATTGAGCTTCGCGATAAAGTTGGAAAACTTGCCCCTGACGCTTCAGGCCAGTCGCCTGCGATGCTACAGACGCTCGCACAGCAGGAAGCTCTCGCAGCACTTGTGTCGCTCGGCTATAATAAACTTATTGCCGAAAAAGCGATCAAAAAGGTGGCGGCAGAAGAGAAAAATGTTGACCTGACCGTAGAATTTTTAATTAAAAAAGCTCTGCGCTACACAATGCAGTAATCTAGATCCAATCACTGGGTTTTAGTCGTGAGATTACCTCCGATAGCTGTTTTAAAAATTGACTGAACTGTATTAAAATTTTACTCTTTTTCTCTTTAATTTTCTTTTAAAAATATGCTGCTTGTCATACCGGCAATAGAACTGCGCGATGGCGTGTGTCTGCGGTGCATCCAGGGTGAGCCGGGAATGGAGCAGTTGTATTCTGCGCTGAAAACCCACCCCGAGGAACTTGTCAAACTTTGGCGCCGGGAAAATTCTAAAACGATCCACATTACTGATGTGAATGCAATTGAAACTCATGATCTTGAAACAAATGTAGAGATGATCGCTCAGATTGTTCGTTCAGTGGATATTCCGGTGCAGCTTTTCTCCGCATGTGCAACTATTGATGAGTGTGAATTTTGGCTAGAAAATGGGATTTACAGGATAATTCTTAGCGTGCTACCTTTTAAAAACGGGGAAAAGGTCACAAAACTTATACAGAAATATACGCCAAGCCGCGTTGTGATGGGAATTCGCGCCAATAATGGTAACATTTCCGGTCATCCAGCTTTTCCCGAAATGAAAGTGGATGATTGTGTGATTTTTGCGAGATCCCTTGGTTTTAAAAGAATTGTCTATACCGATGTCAGTTGGGAAGGAAAGCTGAGCGGGCCGGACATTTCTGTTCTAAAAAGCATTGCTGAAAATACCGGCTTGCGTGTAACGGCAGCCGGTGGAGTTGCTTCGCCTGAGCATTTATGGGCATTGCAAGCGCTGGAGCCGTTTGGAGTAGACTCGGTGGTAATAGGCCGCGCATTATATGAAAACAGATTTCCCTGTCAGAAAATATGGCGGCTGGCCGAGGCCGAGCTTGAACGGGGAATTATCGAAACTATTATGTGAAATCGCTGCAAAAGCTTCAGACTTTTAAAAACTTTTTAAAAAATACAGCAAAATGTTGTATTTTCGGGCTTGTTTTAAAAACACACTTTTAAAACACCACACACTTCAACGATAAAAACTAAACACAATAACTCTATAAAGAGTATATTTTTATGCCTCATATAGTAATTGACGGGCAGAAAATCGAAACCGCCGAAGGGAAAACCATTATCGAGGCGGCGCACGAGAATGGTATAAATATACCTCATTTCTGCTGGCACCCGTCGCTGACAATTGCGGGAAACTGTCGTATTTGTCTTGTTGACACGGGTTCGCAAAAGAAAGGCCATGATGGCCAGCCGGAATTTGACGAGAACGGAAATCCAATTGTAGCGTATTTTCCGAAGCTCCAGATTGCGTGTGCAACGAAAGTGACCGACGGAATGTACGTTGACACCAAATCTGAAAAAGTAGACAAAGCACAGAAAGCCGTCATGGAATTTCTGTTGATAAATCACCCCCTGGACTGCCCGATCTGCGATGAAGCAGGGCAGTGCAAATTACAGGAATATGCTTTCCGCTATTCGCGAGGAGAAAGCCGTTTTGATGACGCAAAAAACCACAAGGAAAAACGTACGCCTTGGGGGCCGTATGTGATGTTCGACGGCGAGCGTTGCATCTCGTGTTCGCGGTGCATCCGTTTTGCCAATGAAATTGCACATCAGCCTGTACTAAGCTTTGTACAGCGTGGCGACCATGTTACTATCGAAACATTTCCAGGAACTCAATGGGATAATGCTTATTCACTGAATGTGACAGACATTTGTCCTGTAGGTGCGCTTACCAGCATTGACTTTCGTTTTAAAGCTCGCGTTTGGGACATGAGCTTTAATCAATCTGTATGCCCTGGGTGTGCGCGTGGCTGTAATATGGACATAGGCGTTCGTAATAATGAGATCTTGCGCCTGGATCCGCGACCGAATAAATATGTGAATGAATTCTGGATG